>JAFQBF010000067.1 GCA_017416735.1 Bacteroidaceae bacterium
TATTGAATTACTTCTACTTCTACACCGTCGGCCAAACGAGTCTGACCGGCAATAACTACCTGAGCATTGTTGTCTACACCCGAAATCAATTCGTATTCGGTATCCATGCGACGGCCCAATTCTACCTTGTTATAAGATACCTTGCCATTACTGTATACATACACGAAACGGTCGCCCGAACCGGCACGCTTCACTACGGCCATATCAGGTACTACCACGTGGTTCTTGGTACCGAAACTCATGGTTACACGGGCAAACATACCCGGACGTACACGCTGGTTAGCATTAGCCAAAGTCACTTCTACCGGGAATGTATGAGTAGAAGCATCGATAGTCGGATAAACCAAACTTACCTTGCCTTCGAATTCTTCATCACCATATACATCGAGCTTCACCTTCACCGGCATACCCTTGGTTACCTTCGGGAAGTTCGGTTCTGAAACATTCACCATCAACTTCACCGGAGTGATTTGTTCCACCACCAATACCGGCATCTGAGTAGAAGTATATAAGTCACCATTATCGAAGTTACGGGCTGTTACCACACCGTTCAGCGGGCTTACCAGCTGAGTATTTTCCAACAAGTTTTCGTAAGAAGAACGACGAACGTCCAAGTTAGTCTTGGCAGCATCCCATTCAGATTTGGAAGCACCGCCTACCTTATATAATTCATCTACACGCTTGAATTCGGTTTCCTGATTGTCCAACTGAAGCTTCAACTGAGTAAGGTTGGCAGCATCCATCTGAACCAACTTCTGACCCTTGCGTACATAGTCACCAACTTCCACAAAGATTTTGCTGATACGGCCCGGAGCAGTCGGAGCAATGTTGTTCTTTGCTTCCGCTTCTACGGTAGCAGTGTATTCACCAACCTGTTCTACATCGCGCGATGTTACAGTGGCAAGTTTCACGGCTGGTTTTTCAACTACAGTTTCAGCAGCAGTTGTTTCTGCCTTCTTTTCTTCACCGCCTGAACAGGCGCCCAACACAGCTGCAACCAACAATGCAGCCATCTGAAAACTTTTCTTCATACTGTTGTTCTATTTATTCTGTTATTATTTCTTTTCTTCTACGTTAATTACATCTTCCACACCCATCACGAGGTCGAGGTCAGCCTTGGCCACCAAATAATCATAGATAGACTGGTTATAAGTGAGCTGTGCCTGAGTCAAAGCCACTTCCGAGCTGTTCAGTTCGAGGATGGTACCGCGACCTACTTCGTAACGCTTTTCAGCAATGGTACGTCCCTTTTCTGCCTGAAGTACAGCTTCCTTGTTGCTGACTACCTGTTCGGTGCTGGCCGACATATTGTCGAGGTAGCTCTGAGCCTGCATCTTGAGTTGACGTTCAGTATTGATACGGGTCATATCCAACTGCTTCAGCTGCAACTTGGCCTGCTTGACCTGCGAGAAGTTACCGCCCTTGAACAAAGGAATGGAGAGGCTCAACCCAACGGTTGAATACGGATTCCACTTGTAATCGGCTATCTTCCAGTTTTCACTCATACTGGTGTACATATATTGGAAGGACAAAGCCAAAGTCGGCATAAAGCTGGTATATTTCAATTTCAGATTTCTCTTCAGCATATCCTGATTCAATTCCAACTGGCGCAAGGTTGTGTTTCCACCCACGATATCAGCCGGTTGCGGCTGGGCCTGACGAGTGAACATCGCCATTTCGTAATCCTTCAGGTTGCCCACTACGGCTACGGGCATATCGCTTTCCATACCCAAGAGCACTTTCAGCTGAAGCATTGCCAGATTCACGCCATTGCCGGCAGAAACCACACTTGGCTTCAAGGAACGCATCTGCACATCGGCGCTGATTTTGTCGTATTCACTTACTGAACCCTGTTCGAACTTTGCCTTCACCACGTTGAAGTTGTCTTCACTCTGCTTGTAACTCTTCTGAAGGACCACGTAGCTGTCTTGCGCAAGGAGCAACTGATAAAAGGCCTTGGTTACTTGGTTTACCATATCCAGACGAGACGAACGAGCCTTTTCGAGAGCCAGCTTCACGTCTGTCTTGGTAAGTTTCATACTCTGATACAAGGCAGGAGCAAATACCGGCAGGCTGGCGGTTACACCACCACTGGCATTGTTCAGCGTACCTACACGCATCACTTGGCCCATCATTGCGAACGATTGCTTTTCGATGGTGTGGTTGAAACTACCTACCAAGCTGACTTCCGGCAATAAACCGTAAATGACTTCACGGTTTGCTTCTTTCTTCAACTGAATTTCCTGATCGGCTACCTTGATAGTCGGATTTTCGCTCAACGCAATCTGAATCGCCTCCTTCAAGGAGATTCTCAGCGTGTCCTGAGCCTTTGCGCTCGTTGCCATCAAAGCAAGTACGGCAAGCGCCAACACGGGTTTCAATAAAAATTTCATTGATTTATACGTATTACTTTAATGTTATATTGTTCTTAGTTTTTGTTTCGCTCACTGTTTCAGGGTGCAAAATTATTCATTTTTTCCATAACATAAATAATATAGAAGAGCCTTTAATTATAAATAACACCTATTCGCTACAAATTCGTACTTTTGGAATATTCAATCGAAGCAAACCAAACGACACGCAAAGACGTTTTTTAAATATGCGAAGGCGTTTTACCCCATTCGCGCTGACGTTTTTTAGAAAACGTTCAGTCATTTTTTTTCAGACAAGAGTGACATTTTATAATTTTATTTGTACTTTTGCCGCCAATTCAAAGGAACTAGTTTAACATTTAAGGAAAAAGATTATGGCCAAGATTACGAAAGAAGCCGCCTTGCTCTATCATTCACAGGGCAAGCCAGGCAAAATTGAGGTTGTACCAACCAAGCCTTACAGCACACAGACAGACTTGTCGCTCGCCTATTCGCCGGGCGTGGCCGAGCCGTGTCTCGAAATCGAAAAAAATCCACAAGACGCTTATAAATACACTGCCAAAGGTAACCTGGTGGCCGTCATATCGAACGGCACAGCCGTGCTGGGGCTTGGCGACATTGGCGCTATGGCAGGCAAGCCGGTGATGGAAGGTAAAGGCCTGCTGTTCAAAATATACGGTGGAATCGACGTTTTTGACATCGAAGTCAACGAAAAGGACCCCGAAAAGTTTATCGAAGCCGTGAAAGCCATCGCACCGACTTTCGGAGGTATCAACCTGGAAGACATCAAGGCTCCCGAATGCTTTGAAATAGAACGCCGCTTGAAGGAAGAACTGGACATCCCGGTGATGCACGATGACCAACACGGCACGGCCATCATCTCGGCAGCCGGACTTCTGAACGCCCTCGAAGTGGCAGGCAAGAAGATTGAGGACGTGAAAATTGTCGTGAACGGTGCCGGCGCAGCCGCCATCTCGTGTACCAAGCTTTACGAAGCCTTGGGTGCCACCCACGAAAACATCATTATGCTCGACTCGAAAGGTGTCATCACCAGCGACCGCGAGAAGCTGGACGACACCAAGCGTTACTTTGCCACCGACCGACGCGACCTCCACACCTTGGCAGAAGCCATTCAAGGCGCAGATGTATTCCTCGGCTTGTCCAAGGGGAATGTACTGACACAAGATATGATTCGCAGTATGGCCGACTATCCGATCGTATTCGCTCTGGCCAACCCGGTACCGGAAATCTCCTACGAGGATGCTATGGCTGCCCGCCCGGACGTCTTGATGTCCACCGGCCGCAGCGACTATCCGAACCAAATCAACAATGTCATCGGCTTCCCCTACATTTTCCGTGGTGCCTTGGACGTAGCCTCCACCGCCATCAACGAAGAAATGAAATTGGCAGCCGTACGTGCCATCGCCAATTTGGCCAAGCAACCGGTGCCCGATGTAGTGAACGAGGTCTATCACGTGAACAACTTCACCTTCGGCCCTGACTATTTCATTCCGAAACCCGTTGACCCACGCTTGATAACCGAAGTCTCGATGGCCGTAGCCAAGGCCGCGATGGAATCGGGCGTTGCCCGTAAGCCCATCACCGATTGGGAAGCCTACCGCCAGCATCTGAAGGAGCTGATGGGACAAGAAAGCAAGCTTACCCGCCAACTTTACGACACCGCCCGCCGCGACCCGCAACGTGTGGTATTTGCCGAAGGTATTCACCCCACGATGTTGAAAGCTGCCGTCGAAGCCAAGTCGGAAGGCATCTGTTACCCCATCCTTTTGGGTAATGACGAAGCCATCACCAAGCTTGCCAAAGAACTGGAAATCAGTTTGGAAGGAATCGAGATCGTCAACCTCCGCCATCCGAACGAGGCCCCACGCCGCGAACGCTACGCCCGCATCCTGGCCGAAAAGCGTGCCCGTCAAGGCGCCAACTTCCAGGAAGCGAATGACAAGATGTTCGAACGCAACTACTTCGGTATGATGATGGTGGAAACCGGTGAAGCCGACGCATTCATCACTGGCCTCTACACCAAGTATTCCAACACCATCAAGGTAGCCAAGGAAGTAATTGGCATCCAACCGGGATACAAGCACTTCGCCACTATGCATATCCTGAATTCCAAGAAAGGTACTTACTTCCTGGCCGATACACTGATCAACCGTCATCCAGACACCGACACACTGGTTGACATCGCCAAATTGTCAAAAAAAACAGTAGAGTTCTTCAATCACACTCCGGTAATGGCAATGCTCTCCTACTCCAACTTCGGTTCGGACAATATAGGAAGCCCAGCCAAGGTACACGAAGCCATCGACTTGATGCAACGTGAATATCCGGGACTTGCCATCGACGGCGAAATGCAGGTGAAATATGCAATGAACAATGCCGCCCGCGACGAAAAGTATCCGTTCACCCGACTGAAGGGCAAGGATGTGAACACCTTGATATTCCCGAACCTCAGCTCGGCCAATGCCACTTACCAGCTCATCCAATCAATGAGCGAAACAGAAGTCATCGGCCCTATCCAGATGGGATTGAACAAACCGATTCACTTCACCGACTGTGAAGCATCCGTGCGCGACATTGTAAATATCACGGCCGTAGCGGTGATTGATGCCATCGTAGAAAAGAAGAAAAAGCAATGAAAAGGCCATTGAACAAGACACAATCCGTCATCCTCACCTTATTATGGGTAGCCATCTGCTACCTTATATTGGTGGGGAGCGAACGAATTGACGGTCCATTGATTCTGACACTTGTCATTTCGGGAGCATTGGTATTCATTCCAATCTTTAAATCCGTTAAAAAGAGAAAAAGACAAGACTTTTAGCAAATATTTATGCAAAAGGCAAACATTTTGATGTTTTTATTGTTATTTTGTTTATAAAACGTTGCACACTTCAAATATTATATCTACTTTCGTGCCGTCAAAAAAAGAGAGAATAATCAACAACACTAAAAAAAATAAAAAGATTATGAATGCAGCAAAGGTATTAGAAGATCTGAAAAGAAGATTCCCTAACGAACCTGAATACCATCAGGCAGTAGAAGAAGTGCTTGGCACCATCGAAGAAGAATACAACAAGCACCCGGAATTCGATAAGGTAAACCTGATTGAACGCTTATGCATCCCCGACCGCGTGTACCAATTCCGCGTTACTTGGATGGACGACAAAGGTAACATCCAGACCAATATGGGTTACCGCGTACAACATAACAACGCCATCGGCCCGTACAAAGGCGGTATCCGTTTCCATGCTTCCGTAAACCTCGGCATCTTGAAATTCTTGGCTTTCGAGCAGACATTCAAGAACTCGTTGACAACCCTCCCGATGGGTGGCGGCAAGGGCGGTTCCGACTTCTCTCCGCGTGGTAAGTCAAATGCCGAAGTAATGCGCTTCTGCCAAGCCTTTATGTTGGAATTGTGGCGTCACATCGGTCCTGACACAGACGTACCTGCAGGTGACATCGGTGTAGGTGGCCGTGAAGTAGGTTATATGTTCGGTATGTACAAGAAACTTTCTCACGAATTCACCGGAACATTCACAGGAAAGGGTCGTGAATTCGGTGGTTCTTTGGTTCGTCCGGAAGCTACCGGTTATGGTAACGTATATTTCTTGATGGAAATGCTCAAGACCAAGGGTATGGACTTGCAAGGCAAGACTGTCTTGATTTCAGGTTCAGGTAATGTGGCTCAGTACACAGCCGAAAAGGTACTCCAATTGGGTGGTAAGGTATTGACTATGTCCGACTCGGATGGTTATATCTATGACCCGGACGGTATCGACCGTGAAAAGCTTGACTACATTATGGAGTTGAAGAACCTCTATCGTGGTCGTATCCGTGAATATGCTGAAAAGTATGGCGTGAAGTATGTACCGGGTGAAAAGCCTTGGGGTGAAAAGGCAGACATCGCTCTCCCATCGGCCACTCAGAACGAATTGAACGGTGACCATGCCCGTATGTTGGTAGACAATGGCGTCATCGCTGTTTCAGAAGGTGCAAACATGCCTTCTACACCGGAAGCAATCCGTATCTTCCAGGAAGCCAAGATTCTGTATGCTCCTGGTAAGGCAGCCAATGCAGGCGGTGTATCGGTATCGGGTCTTGAAATGAGCCAAAATTCAGAACGCCTTTCTTGGAGTGCTGAAGAAGTGGACAACAAACTTCACTACATTATGGAAAACATCCATGAAAATTGCGTGAAGTATGGTACTGAAGAAGACGGCTACGTCAACTACGTGAAGGGTGCAAACATTGCCGGTTTCATGAAGGTTGCCAAGGCTATGATGGCTCAAGGCATTATGTAATGTCATTTTACATAAAAAAAGAAGGGGTGATTTCAATGTCACCCCTTCTTTTTTATGCTTCCGGCATCATCACGACACCAACTTTTTTCTTGCCGTCCATCTTCACCACAACGGGATGGTCGAAACGGATGTGACGAAGGTATTTGGTTTCTTCTACAGCTGGAAGACCATCAAGGTATGCCTGATTATAAATGCCATCGTTCATATAAGCATTGATAGTGAAATAGCCTACACCGAACGAAGTCAAGTTCTGGAAGAAATGAGTTCCCTGACTGGGATCGACCCGATAGTTAGTCAAGCCTGCTTCCACGATGACTCGAGCCGCCGAAATGTGGGGCCACTTTACCGGAATGCCCAACCACGAATCGCTGCTTCCCCATCTACCAGGACCTATCAACACATAGTGTTTGCCCTCATCAAGGAACTTTCGGTTCAGCTTCTCTATCTCATAAGCAATAGTCGGATTGTTTCCGGCATTATATCCATCGGTCTTAACGTAAATGACATCGTGGATGTCTTCCATCATACCATGCCCCAACGAATTGAAACTTTTCAGAAGCAGCTTGTCCTCAGGAATGAGATTCAGGTTTTCGGACAAGTCGGCCTTGACATCCACCATCGGTCGTACTTGCAACAGATAGAATGTACCGGTCTTTTCCTTTGCATCCAGATTGACCGCAAACTCGATTTCCACCGGTCGGCGCATCTCATCCTGCCCATACTCCTGCACCAACTGAAGGATACGCGACAGGGGAAAGACCTCGTGTTGGAGAATGTTGGCAAAGGTAATTACCTTGCGCCCGCCTGGATAGATACCGTCACGGATGACCATATCGTAGGGGTCGTAAGTAGAAGCTATATATTGTAAGGCGCCCTCCTTCTCAGCTTCCTTCACCGGCAGTTTCAGAAGGTTAAAACCATCATCCAACGAAAATTCCTCACCATGGTTATTCAGATCGAGCGCATAGAAAGAAGTCTGCGTTTCGCGAAGGGCTATTTCCATCTCACTGGTCTGTAACACCTGCGTGGGATGATAAGGACAGACACGAAGCGTCAATCCTCCATCCACTATATACTTGCCAAGCCCTAACGCAAGACTGACGGTTCCTTCTTCGGCTTTCTCGTCACCAATGGGATAATAGTTCAACGAACGCGCCACTCCGGAGATGGACGGATAGAAATGATTGCCATACTGGGTGCCCACCACTTCCTGCAATATCACCGCCATCTTCTCCTGATCGATGACATTGCGGGTAGCCTGCATATAGGCTTTGCTATCCTTATAATATACAGATGCATAAACCCCCTTGATGGCATCACTCAGCATACGGAGCATCTCGTACCTATCCTCCATATACGGGATCATATAAGTGGAGTAAATACCTGCAAAAGGTTGATAATGCGAATCTTCCAACAAACTGGACGAACGAATGGCTATAGGCGAGCGAACCACATCGAAGAAAGCAAAGAAGTCTTCCATCAACCTCTCCGGTAAACGGGCACGAAGGAAAGTCTTCAGAATCACATCGTCATCGACATCACTCAATGCCACCTGATAAAGGTTGTTGGAATCCATAAATTCATCGAAGATGTCGGTACAAAGTACAACCGTCTTGGGGATGGCTACGGTAGCATTCTCGAAGTCCTCAAACTCGGGATGGCGCTTCACCATATTGTCTATGAAAGCCAGACCACGACCTTTACCTCCCAACGATCCTTCCCCGATACGGGCAAAATTGGAATAGCGGTCAAAACGGTCACGCTTGAAAATGGCCACAACTCCTCTGTTCTTCATCTTACGATACTTCACGATAGCCTCGAAAATGACCTGACGATGCCCGTCTATATCCTGCAAGGAATCCCATGTTATCTGCTTCAGGAATTCGGCAGGCGGGAACATGGCACGCGAATAGAGCCATCGTGAAATGTGATTATGCTGGATGTGATAAAGGAATGACTCACGAGGAATGGAGAAGATGATGTTCTGCAGTTCCTTCAAATTGCGCACTCTTGCCACCTCTTCCAATGTATGAGGATTGCGGAATATAAAATCGCCGAATCCAAAATTATCGGACACAATGTCGCGGAGATCGACATTCATCTTCTTTGAATTCTTATCAACAAAGCTGGCTTCATAAGTGCTGCAATACTTCCGGTTATCCTCCTCCGCCGATTGAAGAATCAAAGGAACGAAAGGGTCTTTCTTCCGGATTTCGGCCATCAGTTTTATGCCGGCCATCGGGTCGGTAATACCTTCACGCGGATAACGGGCATCGGTAATCACTCCCAATATATTCTGCTGATACCTATTATATAAATGCATCGCCTCCTCATAACTTCGGGCGAGTGCAATTTTGGGACGTCCACGCATACGGAGTGTCCGCTGGTGTTCGTTCAAAGCTTCTGTAGCAAACTCCTGGCTTTGTTTGAGTACGAACTTGTACAGATTAGGCAATACGGATGAATAGAAACGGATGGAGTCTTCCACCAGCAAAATCATTTGTACACCCACTTCCTTGATGTCATGCTCCAAGTTCATCTTGTCTTCTATCAGCTTGATGATGGACACCAACAAATCAGTGTTTCCCAACCAACAGAATACATATTCGAAAATGCTCAAATCTTCGTGCTCCATACGGGCGGTGATGCCGTGTGAAAAAGGCGTAAGCACTACCAACGGAATGTCTGCATATTTCACCTTAATGGAACGGGCGATGTCGAACGTGTCGCTGTTGTCCGTACCAGGCATTACAATAACCAGGTCGAACGTCGTATTCATCAACTGCTTCTGCGCTTCCTCCTCCGTAGATACCTGTGTGAAGCGGGGCGGATATCGAAGACTGAGATTCATATATTCATTGAATATCTTTTCATCGATTCGTCCATCGTCTTCCAACATAAAGGCATCGTAAGGATTGGCCACCAACAGGACATTAAAGATTCGTTTCGTCATCAGATTCACAAACGAAGTGTCCTTGAAGTATAGTTGATTCAGTTTTAATTTGCTAAGCATAATTATTCGTCTTTTATCTTCATTCACAAAATTCGTTATAATTCTTGACGTATGCAACTTATTTTACCCGAAAATGAACTTTATGAAAAAAACACGTCCCTATTCATCCTGTATATTTCTCTTTCTTCTTTTAAAAAAAACCAAAAATATTTGGCAGATTGCCACAAACAACTAACTTTGCAGAAGAAATGAATTTCATTTTGTCAAAACCTTAAATACTTTTATTATGGATATTAATCAAATTATGGCTTCTCTCGAAGCTAAGCATCCTGGTGAATCTGAATACTTGCAGGCTGTAAAGGAAGTGTTGCACTCCATTGAAGATATCTACAACCAGCATCCAGAGTTTGAAAAAGCCTCTCTCATTGAGAGACTGGTTGAACCCGACCGCATCTTTACATTCAAGGTGCCCTGGGTAGATGATAAAGGTAAAGTACAAGTTAACTTGGGTTATCGTGTACAGTTTAACAATGCTATTGGCCCGTACAAGGGCGGTATCCGTTTCCATGCCTCAGTAAACCTTTCCATATTGAAGTTCCTGGGCTTCGAACAGACATTCAAGAATGCCTTGACTACACTCCCTATGGGCGGTGGCAAGGGTGGTTCCGACTTCTCTCCACGTGGTAAGAGCGATGCAGAAGTAATGCGTTTCTGCCAAGCATTCATGCTCGAATTGTGGCGTCACGTAGGTCCGGACATGGACGTTCCTGCCGGTGACATCGGTGTAGGTGGCCGCGAAGTGGGTTATATGTTTGGTATGTACAAGAAGCTTACCCGCGAATTTACCGGTACATTCACAGGTAAGGGTTTGGAATTCGGAGGTTCATTGGTTCGTCCGGAAGCAACCGGTTTCGGTGGTTTGTATTTCGTGAACCAGATGTTGCAGAATGCCGGTCACGACATCAAGGGCAAGACTGTTGCCGTATCAGGTTTCGGCAATGTAGCTTGGGGTGCTGTAACCAAGGCTACTCAATTGGGAGCCAAGGTTGTTACAATCTCTGGTCCTGACGGTTACGTATATGACCCGGATGGTATCAGCGGTGACAAGATTGACTATATGCTCGAACTTCGTGCATCAGGCAACGACATCGTAGCTCCATACGCAGAAAAGTATCCGAACGCTACATTCGTACCTGGTCGTCGTCCTTGGGAAGTAAAGGTTGACATTGCATTGCCATGCGCAACTCAGAACGAATTGAACGGCGAAGATGCTCAGAACCTCATCAACAACGGTACATTGTGTATTGGTGAAATCTCGAACATGGGTTGTACACCGGAAGCTATCGACGCATTCATCGCCAACAAGAAGCTCTATGCTCCTGGTAAGGCCGTAAACGCAGGTGGTGTGGCCACTTCGGGTCTTGAAATGAGCCAAAACGCTATGCACTTGAGCTGGAGAGCCGAAGAAGTGGACGAAAAGCTCCACGGCATTATGCTCGGCATCCACGAACAATGCGTGAAATATGGTACAGAAGCCGACGGCTACATCAACTACGTGAAGGGTGCTAACATTGCCGGCTTCATGAAGGTAGCTCACGCCATGATGGCACAAGGCATCGTGTAATCCACAAGAAAACGTTTCATATGGCATAAATATATCTCGTTTAGTTGTATTTGTATTTTGTATTGTAGCTTTACGTTGCCTGCCTGTGAAGGCGGGCAACGTTTTTTTCACTATATTTGCGCATATTTATAAAGTCAATGCCATGAAGCCGCTTGTATTGTTCACATATATACTTTTAACAAGCCTCCTGTTAGGTTGCGAATCGGAAACAATCTTACCGTCAACGTCCAATGTTGTCGGTACCATCTCCACACGTGTCAGCAATGACATCACCTCATTGCCCACCAATAGCCAAGCTTTGTTTCATACTTCTTCCGGCACAAGTATCTTCACCTTCGACGGCAATCACTGGAACGGCAACCAAAGCATCTTTTCATTTTCTTCAACTACCCCCAATGTGCTGACAGCACTCTATCCGGCATACAACGGAGAGAAAGCAATCACGGAAAATCCATATACAAATAATGAATTGGAAGATGTTTTGATAGCCCAAAGTACTTATACAAACGAACAAAACATCGAATTGACCTTCAAGCACCTGTTCTCAACGCTTACCATACATCTTTTATCACCACTGAAGGAATCAATCACACGAATTTCATTGGAAGTCCCCATAATTGAAAGCCTGAATGCAGACGGCAGTTTCTCATTATCGGGAACACATCAAATTCTCCCCGAGCTCAACACGGAAGGGAGTTACGCCTTTATCATTCCGCCCAAAGACAATTGTACCTTAACCCTCCATCTTACCATTGGGGAGGAAACCACTTCACATCCCATCACACATTCCTTTAAAAGTGGGTATAAGTACGAATGCAATGTAAAAGAACCCGGGATTTATAATGCCGAGGATTTGATTGAGTTTAGTAAAGTTATCAACATGAAGAAGGATGGAGATTTATCAAGATACGGAGAATTACAAGAAGATGGAAGAATGCTTTACCGTCTTTATGCAGATATAGATTTTGCCAATGTTGACAGCCAAGAATTATTACCCATAGGCTATTATAATGGGCCAAGCGTAATTTTCTCCGGAATATTTGACGGACAAGGACATACCATATCCAATTTAATTTTACCAGACAAAAGCATCAACAGTTACGTAGAAACTGATTATTCCGGACTATTTGGAGCAATCGGGGAAAAGGGTGTTGTAAAGAACCTCCAAATAATGAATGCCAAGACAGTTAAATCTCCATCATGTACAAAAGTTGGAGGTATAGCAGCGAGAAACGAAGGAATCATCCAAAACTGTTCTGTTCAACACTCCACACTAACATCAGCATCAAGCGGTTTGGTTGGAGGTATTTGCGCAAGTATGGCCAATGGATATATCATCAATTGTAAAAGTACAAACGATACAATAAGCGCTTCACCCGGAACACAAGTAGGAGGTATCATAGGCGGTTCTTGTGGAGAAATACTAAACTGCTATACCTACGACAATGTATTTAGTATCGAAACAGGTGGATATGTTGGCGGCATATCCGGTTCTGTTTCAGCAACCAACACTTTAAGAATTGCAAACTGCTACGTAAAGCATCTTAAATATTTTAACAATAATTGGGGAGCCATCATAGGGGCATCACAATCAAACAAATACACATTTGACAACATTTTCTACAACGGAGGAAATATCATAGCTAACAATGAGAATCTGTATCCCAACGTTTATAAATATAGTCAATTCTGTGCAGAAGTAGAAGGAGAAACAAAACACATTTGCGACCACCTTAACAAATGGATAAAGGGGGCAGATAAGACATTTCCATTCAAAGAATGGACCCAATCCGATACACCACCCTACCCTGCCATATTCAAATAAAAAGGACGGAGTAAATCAAAAAGAACTATAAAACATCCTTCAAAAAATCAGAAAACGATAATCATTTGATTATCAACACCAATTCCTGATTTTTTCATCTGATTTTTATTGCTTGAAAAAATCAGGGAACATATATATATATTCGGGAAGATTCTTCAAGAAGAAAAAATAATATTTCAAGAAGTTTCAGGAACGTACCTTCGCAAAATAAAAATTCGCCTTCGCATATTTTTATTTCGCGAAGGCGTTTCCATAATGCCTTTTCCTTATCGGCTCTGATTTTTTCAAGCAATAAAAATCAGATAAAAAAGTCAGAAAAGTATATTGAAGCTCAACACGTTAGGCTTTTCTGATTTTTTGAAGGATACTTTTAGCACTTTTCGTATTCGCTAAAAGAGGCTGCCTCCCAAGGAAGCAGCCTCATATTTTCGAATCGGATCTTCTCAACAATTAGAGAGCACCAACTTCTGTCAAAGCAGCGTTAGTCTTGCGAACAGCTTCAGCGCTTGCAGCAAACTTAGCCTTTTCGTCTTCGTTCAACGGCAATTCGATGATTTCTTCGATACCGTTCTTACCCAAGATAACAGGAACACCGCAGCAGAGGTCTGACTGACCATATTCGCCTTCCAACAATACAGAGCAAGGAATCATCTTCTTCTGGTTGTGGATGATAGCTTCAGCTACGTAAGCACCAGCTGCACCCGGAGCATACCATGCAGAAGTACCGAGCAACTTAGTCAATGTAGCACCACCGACCATAGTAGCAGCAGCGATTTCTTCCAACTTTTCAGCTGACAAGAAGTTAGAAACCGGCAAGCCCTTGTATGTAGCGAAGCGAGTCAAAGGAATCATGGTAGTATCACCGTGACCACCGATAACCATACCTTCTACTTCGTTGGCGTTGCAACCCAAAGCTTGTGACAAGTAGTATTTGAAACGTGAGCTATCCAATGCACCACCCATACCGATTACTCTGTTCTTCGGCAAGCCCAAAGACTTGAGAGCCAAGTAAGTCATGGTATCCATCGGGTTAGAGATAACCACCAAGATAGCGTTTGGAGAGTACTTCAAGATATTCTGAGCTACAGACTTCACGATACCGGCATTAACACCAATCAATTCTTCGCGAGTCATACCCGGCTTACGAGGAATACCTGAAGTGATAACCACTACGTCAGAATTTGCAGTCTTTTCATAATCATTTGTGCAGCCTACCAAAGTAGAATCAAAGCCCAACAACTGAGCTGTCTGCATCATATCCATTGCCTTACCTTCAGAAACACCTTCCTTCACGTCGAGCATTACCACTTCGTCTGCCACTTCGTTGAAAGCAAGAACATTTGCACATGTAGCGCCTACGTTACCAGCGCCTACTACGGTTACTTTTGACATAATCTGTTAATTTATTTAAGTTGATAATTAAAAATCGTTCATTCACTTCTGCAAATTTACAACCTTATTCCGATTTAAAGAAAAAAATCCATAGTTAATTTCGGGCAGTATGCATAAAATGTTGTACTTTTGCAGGAAATTAACGAAGCACTATGGACAAGAGCAAAAATCTGATTATCATTATCGTCTTGCTGATTATCATTATCGGCGGCGTATCCTTCTTCGCTTTCCGTCAAGTACAGGAAAACAAGGAGATGACCGAATTGTTTGCCATCGAGAAGGAAGAGATGGAAAACGAGTACACCACATTCGCTACCCAGTATGACGAACTCCAGATTCAAATCAACAACGATTCTCTCCGCCAGAAGCTGGAAAGCGAAAAACTGAAGACGCAACGCTTGTTGGAAGAACTCCGACAGGTGAAGACCAGCAATGCCGCTGAAATCATGCGTCTGAAAAAAGAACTGAAGACCGTACGCGCCGTATTGCGCAGCTATGTCATTCAGATTGACTCGTTGAACCGTGTCAACGAAGCATTGACCACCGAAAACAAGGAGGTGAAGAAGAAATATACGGAAGCAACCCGCCAAATCAACACGTTGGCCGAAGAAAAGAAAAACCTGAACGAAAAGGTAACCTTGGCTGCCCAACTGGATGCCACCAACTTTGTCATCGAGCCAAAGAACAAACGCGGAAAGGTCATCAATAAGGTTAAGAACGTAAAGAAGATAGCCGTAACGTTCACCATCGTGAAGAACATCACGGCAAAGACAGGCGAACGTACCTTGTATGTCCGCATCGCCAATCCTAACAACGAAGTGCTGAGCAAGAGCGCTTCAGACGTTTTCACTTATGAAAACCGTGAATTGGCCTACTCCATCAAGAAATACATCGAATATACCGGTGAAGAACAAACCGTCACCGTATATTGGGATGTGGAAGAATACCTCCCGGCAGGTACATACAATGTATATGTTTTCGCCGATGGAACAATGATTGGACAGCAGTCATTCAACATGAAATAAGTATTTATCCCATAAAAGCATTCCTCTTGCACACCGCAAGAAGAATGCTTTTTTTTAATCTTATCCACACATGAAAGAATTTATCCAAGTACTCCGACGTTTTGTACCTCCGTACAAGAAATACCTGATTCTGAGCGTCATTTTCAATATCCTTTCAGCAGTCCTGAACATCTTCTCGTTCATGCTCATCGTACCTATCCTGCAAATCCTCTTCAAGATGCAGGAAGCGAACTACAGCTTCATCCCTTGGGGTGCAGAAGGTTCCTTCAAGGACATTGCCATCAACAACTTCTATTACTACGTCACCCTGCTGATAGAAGAATCCGGAGCCAGCACTACCTTATTATTATTAGGATTGTTCCTCGCTTTCATGACTTTCCTGAAAACCGCTTGCTATTTCCTTTCTTCAGCCACGATGATTCCTATCCGTACAGGGGTGGTACGCGACATCCGAGTAGCACTTTACAAAAAGATACTAAATCTCCCGTTGGGCTTCTTTTCTGAAGAAAGGAAGGGAGACATCATCGCACGTATGAGTGGTGACGTCAATGAAATCGAAGTCAGCATCATGTCCTCCTTGGATATGCTGTTCAAGAACCCGATTTTGATTATTGCCTACTTCGGCGCATTGATAGCCACCAGTTGGGAACTGACCCTCTTCACCATTACCGTACTTCCGTTTATGGGTTGGTTGATGGGACGTGTCGGCAGAATGTTGAAACGCAAGTCACTCGTAGCGCAGAACCAATGGAGTGACTTGATGTCGCAAGTGGAAGAAACATTGGGCGGGCTCCGCATCATCAAGGCATTCAATGCTGAACACAAGATGAACAAGCGTTTTTCCGACTCGAACAATCAGTATCGTGACACCATCAGCCGAGTGAACATCCGCCAACAAATGGCTCACCCGATGAGTGAATTCTTAGGAACCGTACTGATTGTCATCGTCTTGTGGTTCGGTGGTACTTTAATTCTACAGAACAACAGCACCATCGAAGCACCATCCTTCATCTTCTACCTGATTATGCTTTACAGCCTCATCAACCCGTTGAAGGAGTTTTCGAAGGCCAGCTACAACATCCCGAAGGGATTGGCCAGTATGGAACGTGTTGACAAAATCCTGATGGCAGAAAACAAGATGCCGCAAGTGGCCAATCCTGTACACATTGGCCCGTTGAAGGAAAAGATTGAATTCAAGAACGTATCCTTCAAGTACGACACGAAGTGGGTTTTGAAAGACATCAACCTGACCATCGAAAAAGGCAAGACCATTGCTTTGGTGGGACAGTCAGGTTCCGGCAAATCGACCATGGTCGATTTGATTCCTCGTTACCACGACGTTCAGGAAGGCGAAGTGCTGATTGATGGCGTGAACGTGAAGGCCACTACTTTGCACGACCTCCGTAGCATTATGGGAAATGTAAACCAAGAAGCTATCCTCTTCAATGACACCTTCTTCAACAACATCTCCTTCGGTGTAGAAAACGCAACTATGGAGCAAGTGATTGAAGCTGCCAAGATAGCCAATGCGCACGACTTTATCATGGCCAGCGAAAAGGGATACGACACGATGATTGGCGACCGAGGCGGAAAGCTTTCCGGCGGTCAGCGCCAACGCATCAGCATTGCCCGCGCCATCCTAAAGAATCCTCCTATCCTCATCCTGGACGAAGCAACATCCGCTCTCGATACCGAAAGCGAACGTATGGTGCAGGATGCCCTCGAAAAGCTGATGAAGAACCGTACAACCATCGCCATCGCCCACCGTTTGTCCACTATCCGTCACGCCGACGAAATCTGCGTTTTGCACGAAGGACAGATTGTAGAACGCGGCAAGCACGATGAACTGTTGGCCTTGGACGGTTACTACAAACGCCTTTGCGATATGCAACAAATGAAATAAGATGACCAACTGTCATCCAGAACGAAGTAAAGACGAGTTGTTGGGCCAAAAGCGAAAAATCTCGATAACATCGCACTTTGTGTTATCGAGATTCTTCCTCCCTTCGGTCGTCTGAATGGCAATTACCTTTTTAATAATACCACCATGAAAAAACATTTATTGATTTTGTTGGCTTGTATAGCAAGCACACTCCAACTCTCTGCTCAAACTCAAATGCAGTGGAAGAATCCAATGAATGAAAACTTCCAAGTGATTCGCGGACAAGGCTGGCCAAACGAACTGAAAGGAACGTACAACCGCTTGCCTGACAGAGCCGAAAAGACTATTCGTAAAGCCGTATGGGATTTGTCAAGGCACAGTGCCGGAATGTCCATCGCGTTCCGTAGTGATGCTCCACAAATAAAGATCAGATATCAAGTAAGCGGTAGCTTCAATATGCCACACATGCCTTCTACCGGTGTATCGGGAGTAGATATGTATGCAACCGACATTCATGGAGAACTTCTTTGGTGTTCCGCCCGATATGCTTTCCGCGATACTGTTACCTATACTTATAACAAGCTCTCGTATGGTCAATCCGCTTCGAAAGGCTACGAATACGAAGTCTATCTTCCACTCTACAACGATGTGAAATGGTTGGAAGTAGGTGTGCAAGAAGGTTATAAGCTTGAATTCTTACCAGCTTCCCAAGAAAAGCCCATCGTTTTGTATGGAACCTCCATCGCTCAAGGAGCCTGTGCTTCTCGTCCAGGAATGGCGTTCGGCAATATCATCGGCCGCAAATTGGGACATCCGGTAGTCAATCTCGGTTTCTCAGGAAACGGACAAATGGAGCCGGAAGTATTCGACTTGCTGGCTGAAATCGATGCCCAGCTATTCATCCTCGACAATATGCCGAATATGGGAGGAGACCGTGCACCAAAAATTTATGACCGCACCATCAATGGGGTACATAAAATCCGTGAAAAGACCAATGCTCCTATCCTCTTTGTCGAACATTACGCCAATAGCCACAACGGTACTTCCATCGAAGAAGAAGAGAGTTACAAGAAACTGAATCTGTCCTTCCGCAAAGCCTATCGTGCCTTGCAACAAGAAGGAGTTCAAAACCTCCACTTCCTTTCAGAAGAAGAATTGGGCTTGTCACAAGATTGCAGCGTGGAAGGATGGCATCCGAACGACTTGGGCATGCAAGTTTATGCCGATGCCTACATACCTAAAATCAAGAATATATTGAATGAAGAAAGTGAAAAACGTTGTATCTTCACTCCGCTCACACAACAACGGGATTCCTACAATTGGAAAGAGCGCCACGAACAAGTATTGGCGTTGAACAAAGAAAAAGCACCTCAGATTGTTTTGATTGGCAACTCCATCACTCATTATTGGGCTGGCGAACCAACAGCCAAATATGCCCGCGGTACAGACAGCTGGGAAAAGTTGTTCAAAGGCAAGGTAGTCCGCAACCTGGGCTTTGGATGGGACCGCATCGAAAATGCATTATGGCGTATCTATCATGGCGAATTGGACGGCTACGATGCCGAAAAGGTCATCCTGTTGATGGGTACCAACAACTTGGACAAGAACACTGACGATGAAATCATCGACGGTATCAATGAATTGGTACGTGCTGTCCGTCATCGCCAACCCAAAGCACAAATCTATGTAGCCGGTATCTTGCCAAGAGCTTCGAAAGAAGGACGTGTTGCCAACCTGAACAAACTCCTGCAAGTCCGTTTGCTGGCTGATGAAGCAACCTACATCGACATGTCTTCCGAATTCCTCCAACCCAACGGAAGAATCATCAAAGAATTGTTCACTGATGGTTTGCATCCTAATAAGGAAGGCTATCAACGAATGGCGAAAATGTTGGAAAAAGCAATCAAAGAATAAAATAAGGGGCGATTTTATGAATCGCCCCTTATTTTTCCATTTAAACTTCTTTAACTCCTTATCATTTGCTTTATTACGAATATTTCGTAGATTTGCGAAAAATTCGTAACTCGCTTATCATATGGAAAAATTAACCCAACAAGAAGAAGAAGTTATGCTACACGTATGGAGTTTAGGTAACTGTTATGTAAGAGACATCGTAGAACGGTTCCCCGAACCTCAGCCTCCTTATACCACTGTAGCTTCTATCGTGAACAACCTGAAACGCAAAGGTTATGTAGAGGCCCAAAAATATGGAAACACGTACATGTACACCCCTGTCGTCCTTCAAAACGAATACAAGCGTAAATTCATAGGCGGTGTGGTACGCAACTATTTCGCAGACTCGTACAAGGAGATGGTATCTTTCTTCGCCCGAGAACAAAAACTCTCCGCAGAAGACCTGAAAGACATCATCGACTTAATAGAAAAGAAAGATTAACTTTAAACCTTACGAATATGGCACCTGAATGGATTTACCTGCTGAAAGTCAATGTAGGCATTACCCTGTTTTATGCCTTCTATAAACTGCTTTGCCAACGCGATACCTTCTTCCTGTGGCGTCGGATAGCCATACTCTGTTTTCTTGGCATTTCTTTCGTATATCCGCTACTCAACATTCAGGAGTGGGTAAACGAACAACCTGCTTTCAGCCAACTGACCAACTACTACACAGCTCTGGCAACGGAAGAAATAACCATTATCGGCCCTCATATAGCCAATAGCCCCCGCTTGCCCGAAATCATGACAATTGCAATGTATATTTACGCAACGGGAGTCATCCTTTTGGGCATAAGATTTCTCATACAACTCCTCAGCATCATCAGGATAAGACGCATCGGTCAGGTTGTTTATCTGAACGGTCAACGCATCATCAGTTTACCAACAGAAAGCAATCCCTTCTCCTTCTTCGGATGGATATTCCTCTATCTTCCGCAATTGCAGGAAGACAACCGTGATGAGATTTTGATGCACGAACAGACTCATGCCCGCCAATGGCACTCTGTGGATGTACTGCTATGCGAGACCATCTGCATCATCTGTTGGTTCAATCCTTTCATCTGGTTGCTGAAGACTGAAATGCGCCTCAACCTGGAATATTTAGCGGACGACAAAGTAACCGGCTCTATGCACAACCACAAGCAATATCAATACCACTTGTTAGGGTTAGCCTATACCGACAAGAAGAATTACCTATATAATAACTTCAATGTTTCACATCTTAGAAAACGTATCATTATGATGAACAAGAAAAGAACCCGCATGACAGGATGTATCAAGTATGCCTTGTTTGCACCATTGGCCATCGCTCTACTTATGGTCAGTAACATCGGCTGCACTTCCAACGAAAAGCAGAATGAGCCTACAGAAAGCCCTGCTCCAGTAATTCAAATGCCAGAACCGACAAGCGCAATCGACACTGTGTACTCCATTGCAGAAGAAAACCCGGAATTCCCTGGCGGCATGGCTGAATGTTACAAGTGGATAGGCAAGGAATTGCAGTATCCTACTACCTCTGCCGAAAATGGTATTCAGGGACGTGTTGTGGTGAGCTTTGTGGTAAACACCGACGGTTCCATCTCGGATGCAAAAGTAATACGTGGCGTTGATCCTCATTTGGACAAGGAAGCACTACGGGTTATTTCAAAAATGCCGAAGTGGAAACCTGCGAAACAAAACGGCAAACCTGTACGTTGTGCCTTCAACCTCCCGCTACGCTTTAAGCTGAATTAAGTAAAACCTCAAAGTAAAGAAGCCATGAACAAAACAAATATCTTTCTACTTGCATGCTGCCTGATATGCAGCTATGCCTGTACTTCGCAAACCCAATCTACAACCGGAATTCCTGTTGTCGATTTTGAGAAAGAGTATCCCCAAAAAGACTTGTTGGTATCAGAGAATGCCGATGTGGAATATGTCCGCTTGGAAACAACCGATGAAGTGCTGCTGGATGGGCTTGCAGGCCTTTATTTATCCGTAACCGACCGATACATTGTGACGAACAACTCAAAAGAGGGACGCATCTTCGTCTTCAACCGCCAAGGGAAACACCTTTACAACTTCATGCGAAAAGGGAATAGCGGTGAAGAATTCATGTATGCCAAAAAGGTGCGTGTAGATGACAAGGCGGAAGAAATCTTCGTCCTTGATGCAAGAAACAAAATCCTGGTATATACGCTGGACGGAAAGTTCAAGCGAGTGCTCGACCTCCCGAAGGACATGAGGGCGGACGATCTTTGGAATTACGACGACGAATGGCTCTTGTCGTACGACAATTACAACCTCGACCGGGAAGGATTGACTTGTGCCGAACAGCCCTTCTTCCTTATCTCCAAGAAAGACGGACAAGTGAAGCGCATCGGAGTCAATGCCAAAGACCGCATCGGTCCTCGTATCTACTTCGAAAAGAATGGACAAAGAGGAGTGATGGCCGTCAGCATGAATTACATTTATAAGAATGGCGACGAATTTGTCCTCAGTGAATTGGGCAATGATACAGTCTTTATGCTGAAAAATGGTGAAATATCTCCGTTATTGGTACGCACACCGGGCTCAAAGGATAAGGATGTTCGCTCGATGATGAGTGCCCCTCTGAAATTGGGCGACTATATCGAAGTGGTTGAAGCACCCAAAGAGCTAAAAATGGAAAGTGGCAAGATAGAAACGAAGAGTGTTTATCTTAACCTGAAAACAGGCGAATGCTTTGACTTGAACCTGAAGGATGACGTGAACTTTGTCGAGCCTTCTGCCGTCCGAAGCAGTGAATATGTTGAAGCTCCCAAGAATCATATCCTTTCCATGCCAAATACCGACCGTCTTTTCCGATGGAAGGAAGAAGGCAAACTGAAAGGCAAGCTGGCCGAAATGGTAGATGAGATGAAGGAAGATGACAATCCGATTCTTATCATCTACAAATTCCATTAATCTTGGAAATTCCTTAAAAACAGAGACTATGAAGCATTTCCTGATTACTATCCTTTGCTTGTACCCGATATGGGTACAAGCACAATCGGAGAAAGAAATCCTTCAAGCCATGGAGACATTCGATTACGAGATTCCCATTGAACGGATTTCACCGGCCAGTGGAGATTCTGTGCTTACCCCTTTACGAGCACAATCTCTGGAAGCCATGAATCGATATGCCGAAGCTTTGAAAGAGTGGAACTCATTGTTATTACCGGATAGTGCCAACACGAAGATTCTGAACAAGTTGGCAGAATGTTATCGCAAAATTAACCGGAATGACATGGCCGTCCGTTGTTATAAAAAGTCTGTATCGTTAAATCCCGAAAACAAGTTCTTCCGCCAACAACACATACAGACACTGCTATCTATGGAAGATTACGAATCTGCCGTCGATGCTGCTCACGGTTGGTTGGAAAAGGACACCATTTCGGCTACGGGATACAAGTTTTTGGGAATGGCGTACAAAGGTCTTTCAAAAGAAAATCCGGACGCACTCGTTTATGCTAATTTTGCCTTATATACAGCCTATACCCGTGATCCTGAAGACGGACAGACAGTAGCCCTCCTCGCATCGCTCTTCAATGAAAGCAACCAGTATGCGGATGCATTGGAAGTAACCGAGAGCTACCGTCAGACAGACACTCTCAACGTGGATGTTAACCGTCAGAATGCCAAAGCTTATTGCCTGCAGAAAAATTACGATAAGGCCATCGAGCGTTATGAAGCCTTAAAAGCATTGGGCGACCGTAGTTTCACCACATTGTATTACTTAGGAATCAGCCATTATGGAAAGGAATCCATGTATGAAGCACAAGCCAATCTGTCTCAAGCACATCTAAAGAATCCTACCGATGTGAATCTGTTATATTATCTGGCCAAGTCGTGTGCACGTACTTCATGGAAAAAGGAAGGGGTGGATTATATGAAGGAAGCCATCGAAATAGCTATTCCTACGGACAGTATGGTAATGACTCTATACGAAGGATTGGCGGATTGTTATGGCCTTTGGAATGAAGGTGACCCGTACGAGTACATCGAGATTTTGAAGAAAACGTATTCCTTGAACAAGAAATACACCATTTATTATAAGATAGCCGAAGTCTATGAACGCCAAAAGGATTATGCAAATGCCATACATTATTACGAAAAATATATGGCATTGGTGCCTAAAGACAAACAAGTGGTATTCGATTCGGATGGCAAACCAAGCAAAAAGACTAAAACTTGGTATCAGATGGCCGATATGAGAATAAAGAAGATGAAGGAGGAGAGCTTCTTCCGGGATGGCGTGAAGTAGTTCTTAAATAACAAAATAAAAAACAAATGAAATCAAGAATCTATTATCTATGCATCTTATTTGCATTTAATGCCTGTACTACAAGTACAAAAGAAGCAAAGGAAGTGAATGAAGAAAAGAATGTAATTCACTTGACGGAAGCTATTGCCAATCCCGTCAAGATGAATTTGTCGGAGGTTGTGGATAGTGTCAAGTTTGTACCTATAAGCAGCAAGGAACATCTTATTAGAGGTGCTAAAATGATTGGCTATTCTAAACCTTATCTAATGGTTTACCCGGGATGCATTTATAATATGCAAGGGGAATTTGTGGGTAGCGTTGGCGCAATGGGGCAAGGTCCTGGTGAGGAATGTGGTTATGGCTATTCTGTTTATTATGATGAAAATAAAAATTTGTTTTATACCAAAGGGGATAAAATTATCCAGTTTGACAAGAACCGAAAGTTTACTGGGAAAGAAGTTCGTGTAACTTATCGCAATAAAAACGGGCATGCTTTACCGGAAGGCTTGAAGAGTCCATATGCGTTTTTACGTGCAGGGGAATACAATGTTTTGCTCAATTATCCCGACTCGGCTTATTGGATGGATGAAAACCTGCAAACAGTGAAACGACAACGTATTATTCCCGAAGATTTATTCTTGAATTCACCTGGAGGCAGTTTTGTGGTAGAATACAATCATTTTACATACAACGATACTACATACTTATTTAATTGCTTCACAGACGAAGTATGTTCGGTGACAGAAGATACCATTGTCTGCAAATGGAAATTGGATTTAGGCGAAGCCAAAGCAGATAGCCGTTGCTTCCTGAACAATATGAAAGAACTTTTCATGGACGAACAAGTCAAAATCCTCCGAACAGCGAAAGGGAATATGCAAACCATCAAGACAATGTCCGAAAACAGTAAATTGGCCGAATTGATAGACGGCAAGAAATGGATAGGGAAAGCATGGGAAACGGATCGGTATGTGATGCTTTATTGGACAGAACTTATGGCTTTTCAAGGTTGGCGTTCGAGTGAGAACAAGAATATGACGCATTGGGCGTTTTATGACAAGCAAACCAAAGAAACCAAGTCTATCAAGCAACTGGTCAATGATATGGACGGATGTGTGGACTTGACCAATTTTGGGAACATTATCGGTATCAATGACGGTGTGCTGATGACGACCATTTGGCCATACGAAGTATATGCTTATGCGGAACGCAAAAAAGAAAAAGGTGAGCCAGTTGACCCTCGACTGGAAAAGTTGTTGGTAAATTACGATGAAGAGGATAATCCGATTTTGGTATTATACTATCTAAAAAGATAAGGAAACAATATAGTTGTTGACAACGATGTGATAGGCATTTATAAGTTCAATTAAGATTGGAAGTTCCAATAAATAAAACAAATGAAATTTATAAAACCAAACAATATATGAGATTCAGTTATTTCATTTTCTCGGTTATAGTATTATCAAGTTGTAATAATCAGGAAAAGCAGGTAGCAACAGATATATGGACATTCGATGTCACGCAAGAATATCCTAAAAAAGAATTGTACATCCAAGACATTGCCGACGTGGAATATTTACCCCTCGGAACCAACGATTCGATGCTCTGGTTAGGAAGAGATCTTGATTATTTGGATGAAGAGTATATTATAGGATGCAATCCCCTTACTAATAATATATTATTCCATAATCGAGAAGGAAAAGCTTTGCATACATTCAATAAAGTAGGGTCAGGCCCTGGTGAATATGATGGAGCGCGTAGAATTAATTACGATAAAGCCAACAATGAAGTATATGTTTTAGACTATATAAGATGTAGATACTATATTTATGACGATAAAGGAAATTTTAAACGCTCTTATCATACCGGACATAGTTTGAAGAATCCAGTCAAGTCATTCTTTATACTGGGAGATGAACTGATTGAATATAGTGCGGAAAATACATATAGCCGCCTTTCCAAACAGACAGGAGAACTTTTGGGTAGATTTTCTTTCGGCTCAGATTCAAAATTTGGATTATCCTATTATCAAAACAATGATAAAATAGATTGTGCCACCAATTATTTTATTAAGGATAAGGATGGATATATATTGAGCGCCTTCGCCTCTGATACAACATGGTTATTAACTCCTGACATGAATATGAAGCCTATCGGAGTACGAACTCCCCCTATAGCATCAATGGAAGTGCCCATATTCTTAAAACCTATAAAAAACACTCCTCGCTATTACTTCATGTACACAATCAAAAAAGCAACTAAGTATCCGATGGAAATATATATGTTGGACAAGAAGGAGAAACAGATATATTGGTTGGCTTCCGAATTGAAAAACAAGGATTTTATCGGACAAAAAGTACATTTGGATGCATCTGGTGGTATGAGTGAAGCCGACATTCCTGCCAATATAAGCATACAGTCAATGGCTCCTTCATGGCTGATTGATGCATACAACGAAGGAAAACTGAGCGGAAGGCTGAAGGAAATTGCAGCCAATTTAAAGGAGGAAGACAATCCTGTTTTTATGATTATAAAATTTAGGGAATAATGAAAATGCAAGATGCATTGCTTGTGTTCTGAAAGGATATGATTATGAAAAAGTGATTATCCAAATCCAATATGTGCAAAAAATCTAATTTAAATCTACATCAACTATACATTGAATATATTATGAGAAACACATTTATCCTTTTCTGTTTAATCTGGCTTGTAGGATGTACCAATCAGCCTAAAGCACCGACGGATTCCACACTCCCCGTTCTTGATTTGACCAAGGACTATCCAAAGATGGAACTTGACATCAACGACATTGCGGAGGCAGAGTATATACCATTGGAAACGACGGAGGAATCCGTAATAGCTCTGGGTGCGTTTCTTAACATTTCAGATAAATACATCATTATGGCCGACCCTTTGGGACCTGTATTCATTTTTGATAGAAAAGGAAAGTTCATCCGAGCAATAAACAATTACGGACAAGGCCCCGAAGAACATAATGTGATTATAGGATTGACTGTTGATTTTCAAAAAGAAGAATATTATATTTCCCAACATGCCCAAATAAAAGTCTATGATTTTTCAGGGAAATGGCAACGCTCATTGAAAGTGCCTGAGGGAGTTTCCTACACAGAATTTTTCAATTATAATGAAGAAAAACTTATTGGGAATAATTCTTTCTATGATAGATATAATCCCTATAACCTACCGATGGATACAACTCCTTATCATTTGATAGATAAGCAAACAGGAGACCGACACCCTTTACCTATTACCATAAAGAGTTGGGTTAGCAAAACTTTGGACAGAAGAAAGGTTATGCTTGACAAAAATACAGCAAGAATGGAAACAAAATCCCTTAGTCTGCTTCCCCGTATTTGGGCAAACGGCTATGATTTCTTCATATCAGAATTCAGTAAGGATACATTATATCGTTACAAGAACGACCAACTAACCCCCTTTGCCATCCGTTACCCTTCCATCGACAGTTATGAAATTCCGACAGTTATATCCCCGGTATTCTATACGGATAATTATTTCTTTTTCAAACCCGTAGAAATGAAACTGGTAGAGAATGATACATTTGAGCCTTATACCAAAGCCCCTCTGTTGATGTTGGACAGAAAAAGCAACGAAATCCGACACATCGCACGGATATATGATAGCAACAGACCTAGTGTAGGTCTGTGGACGAATATGCACTATGAAAGGTCTGAAATCCCTAATTATATTTTTAAGCAAATACCGGCATCCCAACTTTGTGAAGAATACGAAGCGGGAAAGCTAAAAGGGAAATTGAAAGAAGTGGCATCCCGATTGAAAGAGGATGATAATTATGTGATAGCCATTTATAAACTGAATACTATCTAAAAAATAAGGACACAAAATAGTTGTTGACACTTTAATCTACCTTTACAAACTGAAACAAAAAAATAGCTATAATAATTTGAACAAAAATATGTAGGATCTCCCATCTGGGAGAATAAAAAGGAAAAGGAAGAAACAGATTCTCGCTGAGGTCTGTGCAGAATATATACCAAAAATAGATAGGGCTATTCTATAAATAAATTAATTGTTATTCTTAAAAATTATTAGAAGCATGAAACAATTGAATAGAATTAAATTAACAGTTCGCAAAACCTACTGCTACATTATTTTTACCATGAAACATTATTTAATTTTACTTATTGCCGTATTTCTTTTCTCATGTACGAATAAGAATACGGTCGATATGTCAGACAATCATCTTTGGACAATCGATGTCACCAAGGAATACCCCGTTAAAGACATCTGTCTTCAAGATATTGCAGATATTGAATACATACCTCTCGAAACCAAAGATTCTTGTCTTTGGTGGGGGAGGGAACTGAAATATATGGATGAACATTACATTATAGGAGCAAATGCAAATGTAGGAGTAAACATTCACGACAAAACAGGAAAGATTTTACAATCGTTTCATCATAAGGGAGGTGGGCCTGAAGAATATCGTGGATTTACCCGAGTTTGTTATGATAAGGAAAGCGATGAAATGCAATTAATGTGTTCCGATAATAAATATCTCATTTATGACAGTAGGGGAAATTACAAACGGCAATTCAAAAGCACTTATGAACTCGTTATAAAAGGTAATGACTATAAGAGCAATTATGTTAGACATTTCTTCATTCTGAATGAAACAGAATTTGTGGAATGTCTTACTCAGAATTATTACCTGCGAAGGTCACGCCAAAACGGGGAAAATTTGGGTGAGATAAAGCTTCCTAGTAAAGATTCCACGTTGACTCTGATGTTTAGACAAAATGGGATGCTACTTAATACAGATGTGACTTGTCATACCAAAGATGAAAATGGGTATATTCTTACAGCATGTTCATCTGATACTATCTATTTGTTGACCAGAGACCTGCAACTGAAGCCTGTTGGTGTAAGGACTCCTCCTGTCAGCACGATGGAAGTGCCTGTATTCCTGTTCCCAGCTAAAAGTGCCACAAGGTATTTTTTTACGTATACGGTTAAAAAAGACCCGTTCTTTCCCCGTAAATTATATATGTTGGACAAAAAAGAGAATAAGATATACTACCTGAAGAATCTTTTCCACAATAAGGACTGGGAGGGTAAGACGCACGGTCTGGATATTTATGGTTGCGCCTCTTGGGCAGATTTTCCTCCTAATGTTATAGTGGAATGTCTGGATGCATCAAAACTTTGTGAGGCATACGAGAATGGGGAATTAAGAGGAGAGTTGAAAGAAATAGCAAAAAATATAAAAGCGGATGATAACCCAGTACTGATGGTCGTGAAATTTAAGGAATAATGGAACAGAAGACAACTTTTATAAAAACGCAAATTTGCATAATAAATACCAAAAGAATATCTGAAATTTCCATCTGATGCAATCTGAGCGTTACAAAATGTCGCATAAGGAATTTTGTTTCGTCGGAAAGGCTTCATTGGGCTTCAAAGCTTCGCGAATTTTACGAAGCCGGAAAACTGAAAGGAAAACTAAAAGAGGTGGCAGCCAAACTTAAGGAAGACGATAATGATGTGGTTGTTATTTACAAACTGAAACAAAAATAGCTTTACTTCCTCTCCCACTCGTGTTATTCTGAAGGACGAAGCGAGGGAAACTATAGTTATAAAAACTACCTTCAAATAAATCAGAAGCGCCCAACTTGTTGATTATCAGCGCTAATTTCTGATTTTTTCATCTGATTTTTCCATTTTCAAAAAATCAGCCATCCGCTTACTCCTGATTTTTCTGAAAGCTAAAAATCAGATGAAAAAGTCAGAAAAGCACACTGAGTATCAACACCTTAACTGCTTCTGATTTATTTGAAGGATGTTTTCAAAACCTTAGCTTCCGGCGGAAGTATTGGGAGTAATGAAAGCGACTGCCCTTTACAAATAGTTTAAAGCGGGAACAGTTGAAGAAGAGTTTGGAATTCTTCTTCAACTGTTCCCGCATTCTTGCTGACATTTTCTGAATTCGCCAGCGCGAAATAAAAAATCGCCTTCGCAAAATTTTATTTCGCCTTCACAATTCGATGATTTATTGCTTCTTCAATTCCACGATGCGTGTCGGCGCTTGAGCGGCATTGCGAAGCTCAGTTTGCTTCACCACATTCTCTGCCAAGGCAAGGAAAGCCTGTCCAGTGATGGAGTATTCATCGAGGGCGGCAGGAGTACCCTTGTCGCCATTCTCGCAGATACTCTGCACGATAGGAATCTGACCAAGCAAAGGCACATTCATGTCTTCGGCCAACTGCTTCGCGCCTTCCTTGCCGAAGAGGTAGTACTTGTTTTCCGGCAATTCGGCTGGCGTGAACCACGACATGTTTTCCACCAAACCAAGGATAGGCACATTCACCTTGTCGTTGGTGTACATGTTGATACCCTTACGGGCATCGGCCAAAGCTACCTGTTGCGGTGTGCTGACAATCACGGCACCCGTAATGGCCAACGTCTGTACCAAGGTCAA
>JAFQBF010000143.1 GCA_017416735.1 Bacteroidaceae bacterium
CTTGTCCCATCCGAAGAACATGATGGCGAAGAACGTGGCCTCCATGAAGAATGCCAGGATGCCCTCGATGGCGAGCGGAGCGCCGAAGATGTCGCCCACGAACCACGAATAGTTACTCCAATTCGTACCGAACTCGAACTCTAAGATGATGCCCGTGGCGATGCCCACGGCAAAGTTGATGGCGAAGAGTTTCATCCAGAACTTGGCGGTACGTTTCCAGAACTCGTCTTTCTTAATCACGTAAAGGGTTTCCATGGATGCCATAATCACCGCCAACCCGAGGGTGAGCGGTACGAAAATCCAATGGTAACCGGCGGTGAGGGCGAACTGCGCCCTCGACCAATCGACTAATGCGCTTGCAATCATATTATTTAGATTTTAAAGTTTGTTTTATTAAGAAATCACCTCATCAGCTCCTTCCCCACATGCTCTATCTTCTGCTCCTCACTCTTTCCCGCCAAGACCGGCTCGAAGAAAAACATGCGAAGTACCAGGAAGAGGATGACCACCTTCAGGAAAATCAGAAACCACAAAGGCCTGCCCCACGTCATATTTCGGAAGCCCTCAACATAGAAGTTCCAAATGGATAGAAGTGTATTTTTCATTTTAGTATATTTTTGTAATAATTGCAAATATACTTAGAATTTCAATAGAAGCAAACGTTTTGTAGAATTTCTTTCGGATATATGGGCAGATTTTATTATCTTTGTTCATTCAAATTAAGGAAACCGTATGAAAAACTGGATAATTGCTTTACTTCTGACCTTCGTCCCTGTAATCACGCAAGCCCAATCGGAGATGAACGAAGGAATGTCCGCACGCACGATGGTAAAGGATTTCGGCGGATTCATCCTCGATATGGGGACTATGCTGAATGCCGAATCATTGGTCATCCCCTTCAAACCATTGCCCAATCTGAGCTTATTGGCACCCGCGGAAGAATGGACACCCGACAAACTGAACACGGATGCTTTCAAGATAAACCCGAACCTGACGTATATGGGCGGAACAAGCCTTCTGCCCACCAGCCTCTCGTCGATGTATCTGATGCACTACGGAACAGGAAGCGGAATGGTGAACTGGCAAGGAGCCTCGTACAAGCTGGGCAACGGGACACGAATCAACCTGTACGGCCAATACGATGCCGACGGACACAAGGTGCGGAACCCCTCGGCCATGCCCTGGCAACGGAACGATTTCAATGCGGCTTTCGAGATGAAATCGGCCAACGGAAATTTCGGCATCCGATTAGAAGTACACGGAGGAAGAAATTATCCGTATTAAAATTCGGCTATTTCGGAAAGTTATCTTATATTTGTACGTTGAATTTATCAGACAAATATTTTTAGTGATGAAACATCATAAAGGGTTAGTGAATATAGTCCTGATTGCCTTGCTCTTGACGGGCATAGCGGGGTGCGACTGGATAGCTCCGTCGGACGATTCACCGTACAATCATATTTTCAGGGAGCAAGAAGCACACCTCACGGAAGATGCTTCCTCGCCCTTCTGCGATTTTTCCATCGACTACACTTACCTGGAAGCCAAGGACGACTCGATAGCAACGCTCATCAACCACGCCATCCAACGCGAATGGTTGGGCGATGCCTATGCCACCCTTGCCCCCGAAATGGCCGTGGACTCGTTCATGAACGTCTATATCCGCAACTACCGGAACGAGGTGGGCACACTCTACCAAGCCGACAAGGCCAAGGCTACAAGCGGAGAAGCAATCCCCCAATGGTACGACCAAACCTACTCATTGGTGACTTTCGTCGAGGAAGGCCATGCGGGAACCGTGAACGCCAGCGCCAACTGGTTTGTGGACATGGGCGGGGCGCACCCCAACCAATGGAGCCGATGGATGAACTTCGACTTCGTGACCGGAAAGCCTCTGAGAAAGCAAGACGTCTTCAAGGCCGAAGCCGAACAGGACATCGAAAGCCTGTTGCTGGACAAGCTCATCCGCCAACAAGCCGAACAACACCCCGAAGAAAACGTAACGTCATTGGAAGACCTACAGAAGTTGGGATTCCTGCAAATGACGAGCATGTATATCCCCGACAATTTCCTTCTAAGCAAAGAGGCGGTTCTCTTCCTCTTCAACCGGTATGACATCGCACCCTACTCGGCGGGCGAGATTGTCATCAAGGTGCCTTACGAGGAAATCGGGCAATGGATAAAGAATTGAACATTATGGAACTGATACTGAAATACTTCCCAACCCTCACGGAGACCCAACGTGCGCAATTTGCCGCGTTGTACGACCTCTATATGGATTGGAACTCGAAAATCAACGTGATTTCGCGCAAGGACATCACGAACCTGTACGAGCATCACGTGCTCCACTCGTTGGGCATCGCCAAATATACCCAGTTCGCACCGGGCACCACCATTATGGACCTCGGTACGGGAGGCGGATTCCCGGGCATTCCCCTTGCCATCCTCTTCCCCGAGGTGAAGTTCCACCTGGTGGATAGCATCGGGAAAAAGGTGCGTGTAGCCACCGAGATAGCCACGGCCATCGGCTTGAAGAACGTCACCTTCCGCCATTGCCGGGCCGAAGAGGAAAAACAGAAGTTCGACTATGTGGTGAGCCGTGCCGTGATGCCCCTCACCGACTTGCTCAAAATCATCCGCAAGAACATCAGCACCGAGCAACGCAACGCCCTGCCCAACGGGCTCATCTGCCTGAAAGGGGGCGAGCTGGAAAAGGAAACCATGCCCGTGCGTCATCAGACCGAGCTGTTCGACCTGAACACGGTGTTCGAGGAAGAATTTTTCGAGACGAAGAAAGTGGTGTATGTGCCTGTGTAAGTGAAAACTCTAATTGTCATCCAGAGGAGCAAAGCGACGAAGGATCTCGAGAACACAAAGGTGGATGCCACCGAGATTCTTCCTCCCTCCGGTCGTCTGAATGACAAAATGCAAGAAGATACAATTATGAAAATAAAGAAATTCGAATTCAATATGTTCCCCGTGAACTGCTACGTCCTCTCCGACGATTCGGGCGAGGCGGTGGTGATTGATGCAGGATGCTTCTACCCCGAGGAAAAGCAGATGCTGAAGGACTATCTGACGGACAATAACCTCACGCTGAAGCATGTGCTCTGTACACACCTGCACCTGGACCATGTGTTCGGCAATCCGTTCCTCTTCCAGGAATATGGCTTACGTCCGCAAGGAGGCCAACAAGACGAGTTCTGGTTGGACCAGGCCTACGCCATGGCACGTAGCTTCGGATTCCAATACGACGAGAAGCAACCGGCGTTGGGACACTACATCGAGGATGGAGACATCATCACCTTCGGCGACACCCGGCTGAAGGCCATCCACGTGCCGGGACATTCACCGGGAAGCTTGGTCTTCCTTTGCGAGGAAGCCGCTTGCGCCTTTGCCGGCGACGTGCTTTTCTATGGTAGCATCGGACGTGCCGACTTGGCCGGAGGAAACTATCAGGTACTCCTGGAGGGTATCCGCACCAAGTTGTTCACCCTTCCGGGCGAAACCAGAATCTATCCGGGACACGGACCTTCTACCTCCATCGGGTACGAAAAGAAGAACAACCCGTTCTTCCAATAAAACAGAAAACAGAAAAACAGAAAAACAAAAACATTAAAATTATATATTATGAAAACAGATTTATTGACCAACCGTCATAACGGTATTCAGGAAGCCGACCTTCCTGTTATGCTTGAAAAAATCGGTGTGGGTAGCGTGGATGAACTCATCGACAAGACTATCCCTACCAATATCCGTCTGCAGGAACCTTTGGCATTGGATGCCCCGATGACCGAACGCCAATTTGCGGAACACATTGCCGACTTGGCTTCGCAAAACAAACTCTATACTTCTTATATAGGTATGGGCTGGTATGACACCATCTGCCCGGCCGTAATCCAACGCAACGTATTCGAAAATCCGGTGTGGTACACTTCTTATACTCCGTACCAGGCTGAAGTATCGCAAGGACGCCTGGAAGCTTTGCTGAACTTCCAGACCGCCGTGAGCGACCTTACCGCCATGCCGCTTGCCAACTGCTCGCTTCTGGACGAAGCTACCGCCGCTGCCGAATCCGCCAACATGATGTTCCAACTCCGTAGCCGTGCCCAGCAGAAGGCAGGTGCCAACGTGCTCTTCGTGGACGAAAACATCTTCCCGCAGAATTTGGCCGTAGTCCGTACACGTGTCATCCCGCAAGGAATGACTATCCTCGTGGGCGATTACAAGACCCTCGAATTCACACCGGAAATCTTCGGTTGCATCATCCAGTATCCGAACTCCAACGGTAGCGTGGAAGACTATCGCGCATTTGTGGAAAAGGCGCACGAAGCAGGTGCCAAGGTAGCCGTGGATGCGGATATCCTCTCGCTCGCCATGCTCGTGCCTCCAGGCGAATGGGGTGCAGACATCGTATTCGGTAGCACTCAGCGCCTCGGTATCCCGATGTTCTACGGAGGTCCGTCGGCCGCATACTTCGCTACCCGCGACGAGTTCAAGCGCAATATGCCGGGACGTATCATCGGTCTTTCGAAAGACAAGTACGGCAAGCTTTGCTATCGTATGGCTCTCCAAACCCGTGAACAGCATATCAAGCGCGAAAAGGCTACATCGAACATCTGTACCGCTCAGGCACTGCTCGCTACCATGGCCGGTTTCTATGCTTGCTACCACGGACAAGACGGTATCAAGACCATCGCCAAGCGCATCCATAGCATCGCTACCTATTTGAACAAGGCATTGACCAAGTTGGGTTACGTGCAGAAGAATGAATTGTTCTTCGATACCTTGTATCTGGAATTGCCGGAACACGTGTCGCAACAGAAGCTCCGCACCATCGCCTTGAGCAAGGAAGTGAACCTCCGTTACTTCGACAACGGTATGGTGGGCTTGAGTATCGACGAAACAACCGACATCAAGAAGCTGAACGTCCTTCTTTCCATCTTCTGCATTGCCGCCGAAGAACCGATTATCGAAGTATCTGACGTAACCGAAGCATCGTCGATGAACCGCGAATTGCGCCGTCGTACTTCGTTCCTGACTCACGAAATATTCAACAAGTATCATACCGAAACCGAAATGATGCGCTACATCAAGCGCCTGGAACGCAAGGATATTTCCCTCGCCCACTCCATGATTTCACTCGGTTCTTGTACCATGAAGCTCAATGCCGCACAGGAAATGACTCCGCTGAGCAATGCCGGCTTCATGAACATTCACCCGTTCGTACCGGAAGACCAGGCAAAGGGTTATCAGACACTCATCGAAAACCTCTGCAACCAGTTGAAGGTGATTACCGGTTTTGCAGGCATGACACTCCAACCGAACTCGGGTGCGGCAGGTGAATACACCGGTCTGCGTGTCATCCGTGCTTACTTGGAAAGCATCGGTCAGGGTCATCGCAACAAGATTTTGATTCCTTCATCGGCTCACGGCACCAATCCGGCATCGGCCGTACAATGCGGTTTCACTACCGTGACTTGTGCTTGCGACGAAAAGGGTAATGTGGATGTAGAAGACCTCCGTGCCAAGGCCGAAGCCAACAAGGAAGACCTTGCAGCCCTCATGATTACTTATCCTTCTACCCACGGTATCTTTGAACCGGAAATCAAGAAGATTTGTGAAATTATCCACGCTTGTGGTGCCCAGGTTTACATGGATGGTGCCAACATGAATGCGCAGGTAGGTTTGACCAATCCGGGTACCATCGGTGCGGACGTTTGCCACTTGAACCTCCACAAGACATTCGCCAGCCCTCATGGTGGTGGTGGTCCGGGTGTAGGTCCGGTGGGTGTAGCCGAACACCTCGTTCCGTTCTTGCCGGGTCACTTCATGTTCGGAAACGAAGCCAATCAGGTTTCTGCGGCTCCTTATGGTAGCGCCGGTATCCTCCCGATTACTTATGGTTACATCAGCATGATGGGTACAGAAGGCTTGACACGTGCCACCAAGACCGCTATCCTGAGCGCCAACTACTTGGCTGCTTGCTTGCGCGACACTTATGGCATCGTTTACTCGGGTGCAACCGGTTTCGTAGGTCACGAAATGATTCTGGATTGCCGTTACTTGCACGACATGTGCGGCATCAGCGAAAACGACATCGCCAAGCGTTTGATGGACTTCGGTTATCACGCACCTACCCTCTCCTTCCCGGTACACGGCACGTTGATGATTGAGCCGACCGAAAGTGAAAGCTTGTGGGAACTCGACAATTTCGTGGAAGTGATGAAGACCATCTGGGAAGAAATCCAGGAAGTGAAGGACGGACGTGCCGACAAGGAAGACAACGTGCTCATCAACGCTCCGCATCCGGAATACGAAGTGGTGGCCGATGAATGGAACCATAGCTACTCACGCGCCAAGGCCGCTTATCCGATGGAAAGCGTACGCGAAAACAAGTTCTGGATCAATGTAGCGAGAGTGGACAACACCTTAGGTGACCGTAAGTTGTTGCCGACCCGTTATGGTCAGTTTGATTGATTGAACACTTAATAATGAAATCATATTGTCATTCAGAGCGAAACAAAGTGTAGCGAAGAATCTCGGTAACACACACTTTATGCTTCCGAGATTCTTCCTCCTTTCAGTCGTCTGAATGACAGAATAGCTTTATACTACATGAAAAAACAACTCTTTGTAACAACCCTCTGTACCCTGCTTTTAGCGGGGTACGGTTGTTCAAGTCCCCAGGCAACTGACGAGCCTCGAGACTTGACACAATACGTTGACCCGTACATCGGTTCGGGTGGGCATGGACACGTGTTTGTGGGTGCCAACGTTCCCTACGGCCTGGTGCAATTAGGACCTTCCAGCATTCCACAAGAATGGGATTGGACTTCGGGTTATCACATTTCCGACTCTACCGTCATCGGTTTCCCGCACATGCACTTGAGCGGTACCGGTATCGGTGATCTGCACGACATCACCTTCATGCCGGTAACAGGTGAGGTGACATACGCCCGCGGACGCGAAAGCGAGCCTCAATCGGGCTTGTGGTCTTATTCGGACAGAAGCAAGGAAGTGGTGAAGCCGGGCTATTATGCCACTCACCTCTTGCGCTATGGCGTGGATGTGGAACTGACCGCTACCAAGCGGGTAGGTTTCCACAAATATACCTTCCCGAAAACCGAAGATGCGGCCGTTGTCATCGACCTTCAAAACGGGGGATGTTGGGATAGCGCCACCAAGGCATACATCGCCAAGACGGGCGAAAAGACCATCGAAGGTTATCGCTATTCTACGGGTTGGGCGAACGACCAGCGCGTGTACTTCGTGGCCGAGTTCTCCCAACCGATTACATCGATGGATGTGATGGTGGACAAGGGGGAAGCCGTGGCCGACAAGGGGGAAGGCAAGATTGTCTATGCCCGCGCCAACGTGGATGCCAAGGAACCTATATATATAAAGGTAGCCCTCTCGCCGACTTCCATTGAGAATGCCAAGATGAATATGCAAGCCGAACTTCCGGGATGGGATTTCGAAGGAACCGTGGCACAGGCCGACCAAGCTTGGGAAAAGGCATTGGCGAAGGTGGAAATGGAATCGTCTTGTGAAAAGACCAAAAAGATATTCTATACCGCTCTTTACCATACCATGGTGGCTCCATCGGAATTTTGCGATGTGAATGGTGACTATTATGGAGCCGACCACCAGATGCACAAGGGCGAAGGATTCGTGAACTACACCACCATGTCTTGTTGGGATACTTACCGATCGGCTCATCCGTTGATGACCTTGATTCACCCCGACATGATGAAGGACATGATGTGGGCGTTCGTGAACATCTACAAGCAACAAGGCAAGCTCCCCGTATGGCACCTGATGGGATGCGAAACGGATTGTATGGTGGGAAATCCGGGTGTCATCATCGTGGCCGATGGCTTGAACAAAGGGTACATCGAAGACAAGGAAGGGGCATTCGAAGCCTTGAAGAACTCGGTGATGCTCGATGAACGTGGTCAGGACATCCGCAAGCAATACGGCTTCATTCCATACGACAAGATGAAGGAATCCGTGGCCAACGATATGGAATATGCCATAGCCGATGGCTCGGTAGCTCTTGCGGCCAAGAAACTGGGCAAGACCGAAGACTATGAATACTTCTTCAAGCGTAGCCGTTCGTATATGAATTACTTCGACAAGGAAACGACCTTCATGCGTGGACGCGGCACCAAGGGTGAATTCCACGAACCGTTCAACCCGTTTGCATCGACCCATCGTGAGGATGATTATTGCGAAGGTAATGCATGGCAATACACCTTCCTCACTCCGCACGATTTCGAAGGTTTGGTGGAATGTTTCGGTAGCAAGGAAGCCTTGGTGAAGAAGATGGACGAACTCTTCGTGGCCGAAGCGAAGCTGGATGGCGAAAACACGTCGCCGGACATCAGTGGCTTGATTGGCCAATATGCACATGGTAACGAACCGAGCCATCACATCATCTATTTCTATACGCTTGCGGGCGAACCTGGAAAGGCCGCCGATAGAGTGCGTGATGTGTATGACATGATGTATAGCGACCAACCGGACGGACTTTCGGGTAACGAAGACGTGGGTGCCATGTCGTCATGGTATGTCCTTTCATCCCTCGGTTTCTACCAGGTGAACCCTGCCGACGGACGCTATGTATTCGGTTCTCCGAATGTGGACAAGGCGGTATTGAACGTACGCGATGGCCAGTTCACCATCATCGCCCATAACAATTCCAAGGAAAACAAGTACATCCAGAGCATCAAGCTCAATGGCCAACCTTACAACAAGGCATGGATAGAGTTCGAAGACATAGCCAAGGGTGGCACGTTGGAATACGAAATGGGTGCTGCACCGGCTTGTTGGTATTGATAATTAGTATTGTCATTCAGAGCGAAATGAAATGTAGCGAAGAATCTCGTGGACATCCACGTATATGTTTCCGAGATTCTTCGTCGCTTTGCTCCTCTGAATGACAATAAAACAAAACAATAAAACAGAAAACAGTTTATGAAAAAGGTATCGGAACACCCTTTTAAAAAAAACCGAATGAGTAGCCACACGGCGTTGATGACCGTCACCGCTCTCTTCGTAACCCTCTATTTGGTTTCTAATGTGATGGCCGTCAAGGTCATCAGCATTTTCGGTCTATTCTATTTCGACGCAGGTACCATTACTTTTCCCTTTGCTTACATGCTGGGCGATGTCCTTACCGAGTTGTGGGGCTTCAAGACCGCCCGGAAAGTGATTTGGATGACCTTCTTCTGCAACATCCTTATGGTGATTTGTACACAAATAGGGGTATGGCTCCCCTCACCCGACTATTTGGCGGAGACGGAAGCAGCCTACAATCATGTGTTCTCGTATGTGCCAAGAATCGTGATCGGTTCATTGGTGGGTTTCCTCTTGGGTGAACTCTCCAATGCGTGGCTTATGGAGAAAATCAAGATCAAGACGAAAGGCAAGCACCTTTGGGTACGAACGATTGGAAGTTCGGCGGTGGCCTATCTGTTCGATTCCCTCCCCTTCGTCCTCATTGCATTCTTGGGTGTCGTCTCGACTCACGACCTCCTGATGATGATTGCTTTCCAATACGGTGCGAAGCTGCTCATCGAGTCCGTCCTCGGTACCCCGATGGCGTATGCCGTGATTCATGCCTTGCGCCGTTACGTCCTTAAACTGGAATAAGAGATGGACAGATATGCGTTGATACGTACCAAGATACCCCGTGAATTTGTGTTGTTACAAGGCACGGGATGCAGATGGCGCAAATGTACATTTTGCGATTATCACGAAGATGTGAGCGAATGTCCTTTCGAGGTGAACAAGCCCGTCTTGCGTAGAGTAACAGGGCAATATGGAGTGCTCGATGTAATAAACTCCGGTTCGGCCATGGAACTGGATGCGGATACCATTGCCTTGATAAAGGAAGTGGTGAGGGAAAAGAAGATTCATACCCTTTGGTTCGAGGCTCACTATATGTATCGCAAGAAGTTAGCTTCCTTTGCCGAACAATTTGCCCCCGTGAAAGTGAAGTTCCGTTGCGGAGTGGAAACCTTCGATCCTGAACTTCGGGATGCTTGGAAGAAAGGCATCCCTTCATCGGTTTCCGCTCAAGACATCGCCCGCTATTTCCAAGGCATCTGCTTGCTATGTTGCACGCAGGGCGAAACCAAGGAACACATCCTGAAAGACATCGAGCTGGCCAGACAACATTTCGAATACTTCAGCGTGAATGTGTTTTGCAATAACCATACCGAGGTGAAGCAAGACAAGGAATTGGCCACTTGGTTTGCACAAGAGGTTTACCCAACAATTAAGGAGGATACACGCATCGAAATACTGATGGAAAATACGGATTTAGGAGTGGGATAAATCATAAAGGGTCTTGCTCGCTTGCAAGACCCTTTACTACAACACAAAAACTAAACTAGACTTAACTAAACTATTCTTACTAGAAGTTTCACAACTTCAAGTGCAAATATAAGGCAAAAAATTAAATAATCAAAAATAAAAGATAAAAAATGCTCTTTTTTTCTCCAAAAACACCTATTTTGTGAATTATTCTTTCAAATTCCGTCTTTGTATCCTTCGATTTATGCCTTCTGCCCTTCAAAGTTACCCTCCTTTTCAGAACAAAGACAAACACACACATCCCCAAAAAATCTTCAAAAAACAAGAGAAACGCACAAAAAGTGTTAAATAGCATATTTTTCAAGCATATTTTTCATCCAATAGCTTGCGGTTTTCAAAAAAGTCCGTACCTTTGCATCGTGTTTTTCATAGTATTAGATTTAAGGTTAACAAAGGTTGGAGCAAGGCGTTGCTCCTTTTTTTATGCCCATACGTTTTGTGCTTCATTTTTTTACATTATCTTTGCACTTTAACATTAACAAACATCATTTTATGAAAAGCATCAGAATCGGTCTGCTTGGCAGAATCATCATCGCTATCGCATTGGGCATCTTGTTCGGAAACTTCCTTCCGGCCACCATTGTCCGCATATTTGTAACCTTCAATGGAATATTCAGTGAATTCTTGGGATTCATCATCCCGCTTATCATCGTGGGACTCGTCACTCCCGCCATTGCCGACATAGGTAGCCAGGCGGGACGTATGCTCGTAGTCACCACCCTGATAGCCTATACGGCAACTCTTATCTCCGGTTTCCTGAGCTACTTCACGGGAGCTACCTTTTTCCCGTCCATGATTACTCCGGGAGCTTCCATTGCCGAAATAAGTAGCGCCCTCAACATCGAGCCTTTCTTCACGGTCAGCATCCCACCCGCCATGGAAGTGATGACCTCATTGATTATGGCCTTTACATTGGGATTGGGTATCGCTCATTTACAAGGCGTTACCCTAAAGAATGTATTTTGTGATTTCCGCGAAATCATTACCAAGACCATTCAGGCGGTCATTCTCCCTTTGTTGCCTATCTACATCTTCGGCATCTTCCTCAATATGACCTATTCGGGACAAGTTATGGGTGTCTTGACGGTGTTCATCAAGATTATCGGTGTCATCTTCGCCCTTCACATCCTCTTGCTCATCATGCAATACATGGTGGCATCGCTCTTTGCCCGCAACAATCCGTTCAAGGCCTTGTTGCGCATGCTTCCGGCCTACTTTACCGCATTGGGTACCCAATCGAGTGCCGCTACCATCCCCGTGACACTCAAGCAAAGCATCAAGAACGGCGTGCGCGAAGACATAGCCGGTTTCGTCATCCCCCTGTGTGCCACTATCCACCTTTCGGGAAGTACGCTTAAAATCGTGGCTTGTGCCTTGGCTTTGATGGTGATGCAGGGTATGCCGTTCGATTTCCCGATGTTTGCCGGCTTCATCTTCATGTTGGGCATTACGATGGTAGCTGCACCGGGTGTACCGGGTGGTGCCATTATGGCTTGCTTGGGCATCTTGCAATCCATGTTGGGCTTCGGCGAGAGCGAACAAGCCCTGATGATTGCCCTCTACATCGCCATGGATAGCTTCGGTACGGCTTGCAACGTAACGGGCGATGGTGCCATTGCGCTTATCATCAACAAGATTTACGCAAAGAAAAGCTGAGAGAACGAATCGGCCTGATTCATACGCGAAGGCATAAAACAAAAACGCGAAGGCAAATTTATTTTTCGCCTTCGCGTTTTTTATTTTCGCCTTCACGTTTCTATCAGAATACCTGTATCATCAACAAGCCTACGGCAAGCGATACGATGGTAGCCACCAAGCCCGGCATCATGAAGGAGTGGTTGAGGATATACTTACCGATACCTGTAGTACCCGTACGGTCGAAGTTGATAGCCGCCACCACCGTAGGATAATTCGGGATGAAGAAATAACCGTTCACGGCCGGGAAAAGCGCAATGAGCATCATTGGCGACATACCCAAGGCTATGCCCAAAGGAACAATGGCACGTACGGTTGCGGCCTGGCTATAAAGAAGGATGGACATCACGAAGAGTGCCACACCGAAGAGCCAAGGCATCTCGGTCACGATACCTTCGATGGAAGAGGTAAGTTGTGCAATATTGCCATTGATGAACGTGTCGCCCATCCAGGCAATACCGAAGATGGCAATCACGGCCTGCATACCGGCGGGGAAAATGCTTCCTTGTGTGGCCTTGATACCATCAGTCTTGGTCAGAATCAGAATCAAGGCAGCTGCGGTCAGCATCAGGATTTCAATCAAGGCCGGCATACCCAAAGTGGTCTCGCCAAAAGTAGGACGCAGGCTGGGAATGGAACCGAACAACACGATGAGGAACGTAGCGGCCAAGAACAAGCCTACCGAGAGCTGGGCCTTGAACTTGTTCTGTACATCCTTCAGTTCCACGTGCTTGTCGTTCAACATACCGCTCTGAAGACGACGCTGGTACTCGGGGTCGTCCACCAACTCCTTGCCCACCTTTTTCGAGAAGAAAGCACCCACCAGGACACCAATCAACGTGGCCGGCACACAAATCTTCAGGATGTCGAACAAAGTGATGTCATATCCGGCCAACAAGCCAAGGAGAGCTACCGTAGCGGCCGAGATGGGACTTGCCGTAATACCTTGTTGGGAGGCTATCACCGCGATACCCAAGGGACGTTCGGGACGGATTTTGGTTTCGGTCGCCACTTCGGCAATCACCGGAAGCACCGAATAGGCCACGTGTCCCGTACCGGCCAGGAACGTGAAGAAATAAGTCACCAGCGGAGCAAGAATGGTTACCTGCGAAGGATTCTTGCGCAACATACGTTCGGCAATCTTCACCATATAGTCAAGACCACCAGCTGCCTGCATACAGGAAGCGGCCGAAATGACGGCGGCAATCATCAGCATCACATCGATGGGAGGAGCCGTAGGCTGAAGACCGAAAACGAAGGTGAGTATGGCCAAGCCAACACCTCCCATCACACCAAGTCCGATACCACCCAAACGGGCACCGATAATGATGGCTACCAATACGAACAATAATTGTAAAATCATATCAAGTGTTTTTTATAGTTATTAATTTCTTTTCAAATGCAAGGTGTGGGTGATGCATTCAGGAAACTCTTCCTGATAGTGCGACACCATAATCATCGTCTTCCCCGGCCTGTTGCAATAGTCCCCGATGATTTGCTTCACCTTCATACGGTTGTGCGTGTCCAACCCATGCAGAGGCTCGTCCAATATCAGCAAGTCGGGTTCCTTAACAAAAGCCCTTGCCAGAAGCACCAGGCGTTGCTCTCCGCTGGAAAGTTGGAGGAAGCTACGGTCCTTCAACGCACCGATGCCGAAGGTGTCCATCCATCTTTCGCAAACCTCCTTATCTTCCGGACGAGGACGCACGTAGAGCCCCACGGAATCGTGCAATCCGCTTGCCACAATGTCGATGGAAGGCAGGTTTTTCAGGTATGCCCGATGCATTTCGGGACTTACATATCCGATGTGCTTCTTGATTTCCCAAATGCTTTCTCCCGTACCCCGTTTCCGTCCGAAGAGCGCTATGTCGCACGCATAACTCTGTGGATTGTCGGCACATATCAAGCTTAGCAGGGTGGACTTTCCCGAGCCATTGTCGCCCGTCAAAGCCCATTTCTCTCCTTGATGCACCACCCAGTCGAGGTCCTTCAGGATGGTTCGCTCGCCATAACGGATGCTCACCTTGTTCAGGCGGATGACTTCGGGTAATTCAGATTTCGTCTCATTCTGAGCATTACACCCCAATTCGGCATTCAGTTCCTTCACTTCGTTCAGGATGACACTTTTATTTATAAATGCTTCTTTCTCCCCGCAAACCAAGCCTTCCACCCGTACGATATGTGTAATGAACTCCGGTATCTCCTCTTCACGCGAGAGCATCAGGATGACTTGCAAATGAGTCTTCGCTATCAATGTCTGCAACAACTCCTTCAACAAGTCGCGTGTCCGGGCATCCAGCCCTATAAAGGGATTGTCCAATATCAAGACCTTCGGATTTCCCAGCAAAGCCTTGGTGAGCTGAAACTTACGCATCTCGCCACTGGACAACAGGACGATGTGTTTGTCCAGCAACGGACGGATACCGAAGATATCGAACAACCTCTCCTTCCACTCTTCGTCTTTGGCATAAGGCATCAGAGCACCCACCAAAGGCGTCGTCTCCATATCCTGCGAGTTCCATCGTTGCTGATAGTAATGAGTACCGTCGGCATCGCCATACGAGTCGCGGAAAGTGATATACTTGATGTTATCACATACCAACCGGGAGGAAGAAGGTCCGAAATCATACTTTACTTCGTTCATCAACAGAGGCCAACGGCCCGTCAGAATATCCACCAACAAGCTTTTCCCACCTCCATTGGGACCTACCAATGCCAAGTGTTCTCCCCTCTCCATCCTGAAGTTCACAGGCTCTCTCATCCGATAAAGGGGATGACGGGGCACTCCATTCTCTATTTCTATGACCGGTTGCATTTTTCTGAGTAACAATTTAAAGCTACAAAGTTAATAAATATCCCCCAAACAAAAGGAAGACAATGAAAAAAAGTCTTTTAGTATAAAAAAACACCCTAATAAACCATCTTCCGGAAGTGTCGGTTCTTGTTTATAAAAGAAAAATAACCCATCTTTGCATTACTATTAAAGGTAAACGACAAAAAATTAACACTCCACACATGATGAAGAAACTATTCCTTATTATAACAGGTCTTCTGACATTGGCCAACGGCCTTATGGCAACCTCCCCTCAGCAACGCAAGAAAGTGGGTTTGGTACTCAGCGGAGGGGGAGCAAAAGGTATGGCACATATCGGTGCAATCAAGGTGATTGAGGAAGCAGGCATTCCCATCGACTACGTAGTAGGAACCAGTATGGGTTCCATCATCGGAGGTCTATATGCCATCGGATATACCCCTGAGCAGATGGACAGTATGGTGCGTAAACAAGATTGGGCATTCTTGTTAAGCGACCGGATTCCCCGACGCGACATGAATATGGCGGAACGTGAATCAGACGAAAAATACGTCATCTCCGTTCCCTTCAGCAAGAATAGTATCCAGGAAGTAGCCAGTGGAGTAATCAAGGGACAGAACATCGGAAACCTCTTCAGCGAACTAACCCTTGGCTATCACGATTCCATCGACTTCAACAAGCTTCCCATCCCCTTTGCATGCGTATCCGAAGACATCGTCCAAGGAAAGGAATATGTTTTCCACGAAGGCGTATTGGCTACGGCTATGCGGGCAAGCATGGCCATCCCCGGTGTATTCACCCCCGTACGTCTGGATAGCATGGTATTGGTCGATGGTGGAGTAACGAACAACTACCCCGTCAACATTGCCCGGCAGATGGGTGCCGAGGTCATCATCGGCGTGGATGTACAAAGCAGTTTGAAACCAGCCAACGAACTGGACAATGCGGGGGTAATCCTTGCACAACTTGTCGATTTGATGGGACAAGACCAATATCTGAAGAATTTGGAAGAAACGAACGTACACATCAAGGTAAACGTGAAAGGATATTCAGCGGCCAGCTTCAGCCAAGAAGCGGTCGATTCGTTGATTGTCCGTGGAGAGCAAGCCGCCTTGGCAAAGCAAGAAGCCTTGATGCAACTGAAAAAGGAAATCGGACTTCCCGCCGACTACCGCCCTGCCCATATTAATCATTACGATCCCGTGGAATGGGTAATGGTAAAGGATATCCAATTCAACGGGTTGGATGAAGAAGACAAGAAATGGATCATGAAACGTTGTGATTTGGTAGAGAACGGATTCAATAGCATCAACCGCATCGAAGGAGCGACCTCCATCATTCGTGCCAACACCAACTATTCGAGCGTCACCTACAAATTGCTTCAGGGAGAAGACGGGCAATACAACTTGCAATATACCCTCAACAAGAAGCAAGAAAGCCGTATCAACATCGGCATCCGCTTCGATTCCGAGGAAATCGCCACGTTGCTGGTCAACGCACGTACCACACTAAAGACCAAGTTACCCTCTTATGTTTCGGCGACGGCACGATTGGGCAAACGCTATGGAGGCAAAATCACTTATGGCATCGAACCCTCTCCCTTATCCACCTTGAGTCTGAGCTATCAGTTCAAGTACAACGACATCGACTATTACCGATACGGGAAACGTTCGTTCAATTCCAAGTTCCGCCACCACACCGGAGAAATCTCCTACCACAACGTATGGTTGCGCAACGTGCAATTCGGTATAGGTGCCCGTTATGAGCTATACAATTATGACAAGTTCATGCACATCGAAGGCATCCCCATTTTCACCCTGAAAAGAGACCATTTCTTCAGCTATTTTGCCAACTTGCATTACGAGAGCTACGACAAAGCCTATTTCCCGTCGAAAGGGGTAAAACTGCATGGTTCCTATACCTTATATACCGACAACATGTTGGAGTATGAAGACGATACTCCTTTCTCTGGAGTAGTGGGTGCTTTCGAAGGCGTGATTCCTATCACCAAACGTTTCTCCATCATCCCCTCTCTCCATGGACGGCTTTTATTGGGAAAGGATATCCCCTATTCCAAGATGAACGTCATGGGAGGTGACATTATGGAACAATACCTTCGCTATCAGCTTCCATTTGCAGGTACCACCCGAGTGGAACTCATGAACAATACCTTGGTGATTGGAGGAATGAAGTTCCGCCAAAGAATTGGTAACATTCATTATTTGACACTAACCGGAAATTATGCATTAAGCAGCCATAAAATCAAGCGGATTATGAAAGAAGATACCATGTTCGGTTGTGCCATAACATACGGAATGGATAGTATGTTCGGACCATTGGAGGCCACCTTGAACTATACTAACCATTCCGACAAAATAGGTTTTTACATTAACCTGGGATATAAGTTTTAAAAACTCATTTTGTCATTCAGAGCGGAACAAAGTGAAGCGAAGACGAGTTGTTGAGCGAAGCAAAAAATCTCGGTGACACCCACTTGATGCTACCGAGATTCTTCGTCGTTACGCTCCTCTGAATGACATTAACTGAGCGTATTTACTGATGCATAATCAAAGCCGATTGGGCAGGTACTACCACTTCCGATCCGTTCACACGGCCCATACCCTTCGGATTAATCTTGCCATCTTTGCAAACGATGGTGTAGCTACCCTTCGGCACACTCACCTTTGCAGGTTCCTTACGGCTATTGAAAGCCACCACGATGTTGTTCCATGAATCACCATTGGCATGGTCCTTCAAGATGAATGCAATGAGGTTCGTACCTTCCACCGGGAGGAACTCCATGTGCTTGCGAACCATATCGGCATCACCCATACGGAATGCCGGATGAGCCTTGCGCATCGCAATCAGGTCCTTGATGTAATCAAACACTTCACGATAAGTGGTCTTCTGCTTCCAATCGATGGTGTTGATGTTGTCCGGGCTATTATAAGAATTGTGTAC
>JAFQBF010000068.1 GCA_017416735.1 Bacteroidaceae bacterium
CATTGATAATCTCAGCACCTTCTGCAGCGAGAATACCCTTGAATTTTTCTACCGCTTCCTTCATCTGAACATCAGACAAAACGGGAGTCAAAATGAAAACGGTTTCGTATTGATTCATACTTACGTTAATTAAATGATTAATATTTTTTCAAATGCGACCGCAAAGGTAGGCATTTATTCTTAATCCACAAAGAGTCATGAAGAATTAATTTCAAAAAATGCATTTTTAGCAGCTTTTCAATCGCTGGTTTTACATTTTTTAATGAACAATAAGCACCTATTTCCAACAAGAATTGTACCTTTGCACGGTTGTTTAAACAATTATTCAGATATGGAACAATTTAAATTCGACATACAGCTCATATTTGCCATCCTCAACGGGAAGGTATCTACCGCCATCAACCGGAAACTGCACCGCAACTTCCGACAGAACGGCATCGACATCTCGCCGGAACAATGGACCATCCTTCTCTCATTATGGGAACAGGACGGGATTACCCAACAGGAGTTGTGCAACGCTACCTTCAAGGACAAGCCAAGCATGACCCGTCTGATAGACAATATGGAACGCCAGCACCTGGTAGTCCGCATCTCAGACAAGCGCGACCGTCGTACAAACTTGGTGCATCTGACCAAAACGGGAAGAGAACTGGAAGGAAAGGCTTTTGTCATTGCCAACCAAACGTTGAAGGAAGGACTAGAAGGAGTATCTATGGAAGACCTGAAAATAGCCCAAGAAGTGCTCAAGAAGATATTCACGAACACGAAAGACTAAACTTTTTCCCTATTTTTATGTTTTTTTTCCAAAATAATTTTCTTCGTAACAGAATTATGCTTTAATTTGTACTCAAGAATAAATATAATCTATTAAATATAAGACACACATGAAAAGCTTAATGAAAAATTTAGGTCTGCTGCTGATTATTATCGCTGCTGTTGTTTTGATTGCTATCTTCTTCACTGGTAGCTCTGCTGTCAATGACAATGCCGTATTGGGTGGCTCTGTTGCCCTGATGGTAGTTGGTTTGATTCTTCACATTGTATTGAACAAGAAGTTCGCAGAATAATCAAGCATTCAAAAGACATAAAAAAAGCCCGGAACTATAGTTCCAGGCTTTTTTTATTTATTCCACCTCAGGTGCTATCAACTTATAACCCTTTCCATGAATATTGATAATTTCGATGGTCTCGTCTTCTTTCAAGTGCTTACGGAGCTTGGTGATATAGACATCCATACTACGGGCATTGAAATAATTGTCATCAATCCAAATGGTCTTCAAGGCAAAATCGCGTTGCAGAATTTCATTGGCATGCGCACAAAGCAACCCAAGCAATTCCGATTCCTTGGTAGTCAACTTGGTCTGCTTTTCACCAATAGACAGAACCTGCTTCTGAGTATCGAAAGTAAAACGACCAATCTTATACAGATTCGATTCCTTGTTGCGTTTGCCACGAACACGGCGCAAGATAGCCTCGATACGGAAAGTCAACTCTTCCATACTGAACGGCTTGGTGATATAATCGTCAGCTCCAATCTTGAAACCTTCCAGAATATCTTCCTTCAAGGTCTTTGCAGTCAAGAATATGATAGGTATCTGCGCATTGGCCTGACGAATTTCCTTCGCCAACGTAAAACCATCCTTCTTGGGCATCATCACGTCCAATACACACAAATCATATTTATTCTTCAAGAAAGCCTTGTAACCAGCTTCGCCGTCTGGACAAAGTTCGGCAGTGTAACCCTTTGCCTGTAAGTATTCTCTCAAAAGCATGCCAAGATTCTCATCATCCTCGCACAACAGAATTCGCAATTTTTCGTCCATATTATTCATTTTTTAGTGTTGGTAATACAATTATAAATTTAGTTCCTACATTCAGTTCACTTTCGGCACGAATCGTACCTTTATGGTCCTGAATGATTTTCTTCACATAAGCCAGTCCTAATCCGAATCCTTTCACATCGTGCAGGTTTCCGGTATGAACACGGTAAAACTTGTCAAATATCTTTTTCAGGTTTTCTTTCTTGATACCGATACCATTATCCTGTACCGATATATAAAGTTTACCCGACTCATTCCAAGTACGCACACATAATTGCAAATCAGCATCAGCCTTCTTGTATTTCACGGCATTGTCCAACAAATTGAAGATAACGTTGGTGAAATGCATTTCATCCACAAATATCCACGGATGAGTAGCCCGCAACTCGGATACAATGGAACCATTGTTCTTTTCTGCTTTCAACGTAAAGGTGTTGACCACACCGGCCACCAAATCGTTTGCATTCACATCTTTCATCTTCAAAGTGGCCTTCTGACGCTCAAACATAGACATCTGCAAAACCTTTTCAACCTGGAAACGCAAGCGCTTGGTTTCATCCGTAATGACCCCCGAAATATGCTTGAACATAGCCGGAGATTTACCCACCGCCGGATCTTGCAACATTTGGGCCGCCAACGAGATGGTAGATATCGGTGTTTTGAATTCGTGCGTCATATTGTTGATGAAGTCATTCTTTATCTCCGTCAATTTCTTTTGCCTGAAAATGATGTATATCGTAAAAATGAATGTCACCAACAATACAAAAGTAAAGACAACCGATGGAACCATAAAACGTACCGACCCAAAGATATAATTATCCATAGTAGGGAAATGTACGTTCACCATCCCCATACGGGCTGGAGGGTCATTCTTGAACAGAATACGTGAATAAAGCGTCTCACTTCCATTGGGCACATAATCTGAACAGTGGTAAATCATTGCCCCTACACGGTCTGTCACCGAGAAATGATAAGGGATGGTAATACCATTGTTTCTTAATTCCGTCTTCAGGAAGGCATCCAATTGCTTGAAATTGACCCGCTGCTTCAACGGCTTTTCACTGGCTGTATGCAATATGTTAAAGACCACTTCGTCCAACAATGCACGTTGGTACATATATCTGTCCTTCAAGATTTCACGCAACGTCCTGGATGTCTGCGTTACGTTCTTCCCGGTCGAGATGATAGGCTTTGGCCTATTGGGCTGGATTTTCATTTCCCACTCAAAATGGCTCAAACCATTCGAAGAACTGACAGAGTAGTGCTGAGTATATTTTACCATTTCCTCATCACTGACATGTGCATTGTCCACATTCTCCAGTTCCTCGGCTATCTGTGCCGCCTTTTCTACTACTGCCGCATCTGCTTCCAGGTAATTCCTTGTTGCCATCAGCTCCATATTACGACATGCCTGGTCAAGACTCCGTTGTACAGACTCATCAAATTGTTCGCGGCGCATCTTTACCATCTCCTCGATGAAGCTTACCTGCAAATATAGCAAGCTCAAGAATGACAGCCCCATCACTATACCCAATATCCAAATAGTTGACTTTTTCATAACGGCAAATTTAAAGGCCTTTTGCTATATTACATAGCCCGTTAACCTTATTTAAAGGTGATTTTCTGTTTATTAACCGAAATTCCCTTTTTAACTACCATTTTAATAACCATAACAAAAGAAATGGCGTTTGGTTTTGCAAAAATAATAAAATTTTAAGTTCTTGCCCCTTAAAATGCGAAAAAGTTTAAGCTACCTTAAATAAAAAAGGGTGTGTTTTAACCAAACACACCCTTTTTATATGCTACTTTTTACAGTTTATTAATCTTCGTTCTGAGAAGCTTCGAATTCCTTAATCAACTTGTCCTGAACATCACCCGGAACGAGTTCGTAGCTGGCAAACTTCATAATGAAGGATGCACGGCCACCTGTCAACGAGCTAAGTGAAGTAGAATAGTTGGACATTTCCTTCAAAGGCACCTTGGCCACCAACTTTTCATAACCATTTTCACTGCTCATACCCATAATCATACCACGACGGCCTTGGAGGTCACTCATCACGTCACCCATTTTGTCGCTCGGCACGAATACTTCTACATCGTAAATCGGCTCCAAAATCTTCGGACCAGCATTCTTGAACGCTTCGCTGAATGCGTTACGACCTGCCAACATAAATGAGATTTCGTTTGAATCTACCGGGTGCATCTTACCATCATAAACGATAACGCGAACGTCGCGGGCATAAGAACCAGTCAACGGACCCTGTTCCATACGGCTCATAATACCCTTCAGGATAGCCGGCATGAAGCGAGTGTCAATAGCACCACCAACCACACTGTTAATGAATACTAATTTACCACCCCATTCCAATGGAATTTCTTCCTGGCCCTTCACGTTCATCTTGAATTCCTGGCCGTTGAACTTATAAGTATCCGGCATCGGCATACCTTCATAGTAAGGCTCAACAATCAAGTGAACTTCACCGAACTGACCGGCACCACCCGATTGCTTCTTGTGACGATAGTCGGCACGTGCAGCCTTAGTAATGGTTTCGCGATAAGGAATCTTCGGCTCACCGTAAGTAATCATCAACTTTTCGTTGTTTTCCAATCTCCACTTCAAGGTACGGAGGTGGAATTCACCCTGACCATAAACGATTGTCTGTTTCAATTCCTTAGACTGTTCTACCACCCATGTCGGGTCTTCTTCACGCATACGGTTGAGGATAGACATCATCTTTTCAACGTCAGCTTCGTTCACCGGCTTGATAGCGCGAGAATACTTCGGATTAGGATACTTGATGAAGTTGAAACGGTTTTCGCTGTCCTTACCGTTCAATGTATTACCAGTCTTGACGTCTTTCAATTTCACTGTACAGCCAATATCACCAGCACGGAGTTCTTCTACCGGAATACGGTTGGCACCCGCACAAACGAACAACTGAGCCATACGTTCCTTCGAACCGCGGTCGGCATTGGTCAAGTCGTCACCTTCGTGCACCTTACCGCTCATCACCTTGAAGTACTGCACACCACCGATATGCGGTTCAACGGCAGTCTTGAAGAAGAACAAGGAAGTAGGACCGTCTGCATTCGGAACAACCACTTCACCACGAGTATTGTGTACTGGAGGCATTTCATCAACGAAAGGAACTACGTTGCCCAAGAATTCCATCAAGCGGCGAACACCCATATCCTTACCTGCACAAACGCAGAATACCGGGAACATACCACGTGCAGCCAAACCCTTGCGGATACCTTCACGCATTTCGTCTTCGGTCAACGATTCTGTTTCGAAGAACTTTTCCATCAAGGTTTCATCGTGTTCTGCAGCAGCTTCCACCAATGCCTTGTGCATTTCCATCGCCTTATCCATTTCTGAAGCCGGGATTTCTTCGATAGTCGGAGCACCACCTTCAGGACCCCAAGAGTACTTCTTCATCAACAGCACGTCGATAATTTCGTGGAAGTTAGGACCTGTTTCGATAGGATATTGCACAGGAACAACCTTTGAGCCATAGATGCTGGTCAACTGTTCCAACACATTGTCATAGTCACACTTTTCGTGGTCGAGTTGGTTCACCAAGAAGATAACCGGCTTGCCCAACTTTTCGGTGTAGCGGAAGTGGTTCTGAGTACCTACTTCAGGACCATATTGACCATTCAACAAGAGGATAGCAGTGTCTGTCACGTTCAATGCTGTCATAGCCGCACCTACGAAGTCGTCACTACCCGGACAGTCGATGATGTTCAATTTCTTGTTGTTCCATTCCACGTGATAAACAGTTGAGAATACAGAGTATCCGTATTCCTGTTCTACCGGGAAGTAGTCACTTACTGTATTTTTTGCTGTAATTCTACCGCGACGTTTGATGATGCCACTCTCATAGAGCAACGCTTCAGTGAGGGTGGTCTTACCTGCTCCATCGTTACCCAGGAGCGCAATGTTCTTGATTTCGTTAGTTTGATATACTTTCATGATATCTAAGGTTTAATTATTATACATTAAAAAGAGTGTTTTTCATTCTCTCTCAAAAACGGAGCGCAAATTAGGAAATATTATCTAAACTTCCAACTCTTTGACACGTGTTTTAAAACATAGTTTAGAAACACATCTACGACTACGCCTCTATTATATAAGGATATAAGCTCCTTTCTTGACAAGCACAATAAAATCGCCGACAAGAAACATTCCATTCCGTTTCGCACTCACTTTCATTTCTTTATTGTATCTTTGATGCCTAAACCCGACGATTATGGCAGACAATTACTTGGAAAACCAATACGAAAGCTACTTGGCACGCAAGGCGGCCATAGGCAAGAAGACCGCGAAGAAGAAACCCATCGTGAAGGTGCAACGCTTGCAATCTGAAGCAATCGAGGCACTGAAGGACATCATAGCACAGCCTTCCTTCCGGATGCCGTTCGACATCTTCCGCGAACACTTGTACTCGGCAGAAGACTTGTACAAAGGTTATCTGCTGGGTAAGCCCGGCTCCTTCAAGGATTGCTACGACCAACAGGTGTATAGCCACTACCTGAAAATGGGAAAGTCAGCTACGGACATCAAAGAAACCCTTGCCCGCACCCTGCACGACCATTCCATGACCAATGCCATGAATGACTTCCTCGCCCACTTCGACGAGCGTCAAGCGGTGGGCATTATGGGCGGACATGGCCTGCTACGTACCGACGAAGCCTACCGACAGGTGGTGATGGTCAGCAAGACTTTGGCCGAGAACGGATGTCTGATGGTGAGCGGAGGAGGACCGGGAGCTATGGAAGCGACCCACTTGGGAGCCTGGATGGCCGGACGTACGGAAACCGAAACGGACGATGCACTTGCCATCCTGAAAGAAGCTCCGTCGTTCAAGGACAAGCTTTGGTTGGACACCGCCTTGCAGGTGATGAAGAAATATCCACAGGAGCATACCGTCAGCCTCGGCGTACCGACCTGGCTCTACGGACACGAACCCGCCACCCCGTTTGCTACCCACATCGCCAAGTATTTCGACAACAGCATCCGCGAAGACAGCATCCTCACCATTGCCAAGGGAGGCATCATCTACTCACCGGGCAGTGCAGGCACTATGCAGGAAATCTTTCAGGAAGCCGTGCAGAACCATTACCTCAGCTTCGGCTATGCCAGCCCGATGATATTCCTGAACAAGAAATACTGGACGGAAGAAATGCCCGTCTATCTGCTGATGGAACATCTGGTGCAGAAAGGCAAATACAAGAACTTGCTGATGACCCTCACTGATTCGACAGACGAGATTGTGAAAACGATATTGGAGTTTAGAGAAAAATAATTATGGCCGGAATCTACATCCACATCCCCTTCTGCAAGCGCAGATGCATCTATTGCGACTTCTTCTCCACCACCCGGAGCGAGGAGAAACCGACATACGTCCGTGCCCTTTGCCAAGAACTGAAAATACGGAAAGATTACCTGGAAGACGAAGAAATTGAAACCATCTACTTAGGCGGAGGGACCCCTTCGCAACTCACCGAAGAAGAACTGAACGACATCTTCACAAGCCTATATAATATATATAAGGTAAAGGAAGACGCCGAAATCACCCTCGAAGCCAACCCCGACGACTTGACACCGGAGTATGTTTCCATACTCCGCCGACTGCCTGTCAACCGCATCAGCATGGGCATACAGACTTTTCAGGAAGAGACGTTGAAGCTGCTTCATCGCCGGCACACCGCCCGCCAAGCCATCGAAGCCTTCCGCCGATGTCGGGAGGCAGGCTTCCGGAACATCAGCATCGACTTGATGTATGGCCTTCCCGGTGAGACGTTGGATACCTGGAAACAGGACTTGCAACAGGCTATCGACTTGCACCCCGAACACATCTCGGCTTATCATCTGATTTACGAAGAAGGCACCGAACTCTGGAAGTTGAAAGAACAACATCAAGTAGAGGAAGCGGACGAAGATGTAAGCGTCACGTTGTTCAGCACCCTGATTGACACCTTGACCCAAGCAGGCTATCAGCATTACGAAATCTCCAACTTCTGCCTGCCGAGATTGCACTCCCGCCACAATTCCAGCTATTGGACAGGCAAGAAATACTTAGGATACGGCCCGTCCGCCCATTCCTTCAACGGCCTTTCCCGCCAATGGAACGTGGCATCATTAGACAGGTATCTGAATGGCATCGCCTCCGGCACACCTGATTACCAAATCGAGGAACTGGACCTCTATACCCGATACAATGACTTTGTGATAACCAGCATCCGTACTTGTTGGGGAATGCCCCTCTCCCGCCTCCGCACGGAGTATGGCGAAGAACTATACAACTATTGCCTTCGTATGGCAAAACCTCACATAGATGAAGGCGTTTTGGAAATTCGCGAAGGCGTATTGAAGCTTACGCGAAGGGGAATCTTTATCTCGGACGGGATTATGAGTGATTTGCTATTTGTATAAAACAAATTGAGGTGTGCTTTCGCACACCTCAATTTATTTTATTTTGCCAAGCTATAAACTACATCCATAATCTTCTGACCGATTTCATCGGCTGCTTCCATCGTTGAAGCTTCAGAATAAACACGGATAATCGGCTCAGTATTACTCTTGCGGAGGTGAACCCACTTGTCAGGGAAGTCAATCTTCACACCGTCGATGTCGTTCACTTCTTCGTCCTTATACATTTCCTTCACCTTTGCCAAGATAGCATCCACGTCTGTATCAGGAGTCAAGTCGATGCGGTTCTTTGCGATGAAATAAGGAGGATAAGTGGCACGGAGTTCGCTTACGGTCTTGCCTTCGTGTGCCAAGTGGCTCAGGAACAAAGCGATACCTACAAGAGCGTCACGACCGCAGTGGCTTTCCGGATAGATTACACCACCGTTACCTTCACCACCGATTACGGCGTTGGTAGCGCGAATCTTGGCAACCACGTTCACTTCGCCTACTGCTGAAGCGTTGTATTCGCAACCATACTTGCGAGTCACGTCGCGGAGAGCACGTGTTGAGCTCAAGTTAGAAACGGTATTACCCGGAGTATGCTTCAATACATAGTCGGCAACAGTCACCAATGTATATTCTTCACCGTACATCTTGCCGTCTTCGCAAATCATTGCCAAACGGTCAACGTCCGGGTCAACCACGAATGCTACATCGTAGCCACCCTTTGCCATCAAGCCCATAATGTCGCCGAGGTTCTTTTCAAGCGGTTCGGGATTGTGTTGGAAATCGCCAGTCGGTTCGCAATAAAGGCCTTCCACCTTTTCTACGCCCAAACGTTCCAACAATTTCGGAAGAATCACACCACCTACCGAGTTCACGCAGTCGATAGCCACCTTGAACTTGGCATTGCGGATAGCTTCCACATCGACCAGCTTCAATGCCAATACAGCATCGATATGCTTGTCATCGTAAGTATTGTCTTCGCGATAGCTTCCGAGGTTGTCGATGTCGGCATATTCGAATTCTTCAGCAGCAGCGATGCGAAGCACTTCGTTACCTTCTTCAGCATTCAGGAATTCGCCGTGTTCGTTCAGCAACTTCAAGGCGTTCCATTGACGAGGATTGTGGCTGGCAGTCAGAATGATACCACCGCAAGCACCTTCCATAGTCACGGCCAATTCGGTAGTTGGAGTAGAAGCCAAACCGATGTTTACCACATCGAAGCCCATACCCATCAAGGTACCGCATACTACGTTCTTTACCATTTCGCCCGAGATACGAGCGTCACGACCTACTACAATTTTGTTACTCTTTACAGTAGTTGTCTTACGAATCAGCGTTGCATAAGCTGATGTAAACTTCACAATGTCCAGCGGATTGAGGCCTTCACCTGCGTGGCCACCGATAGTTCCGCGAATACCGGAGATAGATTTAATTAGTGTCATCTTGATAATTGATAGGTTATTTCATAGTAACAAGGAAAAACTTGACTGGAAGCCGTAGCCGTTCCTTCGCTATGAGGAACGAGCAGTCTTACTTTTGAACGGCCTTTAATTTCACGACCCACTTTCAGATAATTGAAAGGAATGAGCCATCCCGTCGGCACGTATGCACTTTGATGAGCATTATACATCGCTCCGTTACCGCCGAAAGACGCCGACAGGGAATTGTCCTGTTTTGTCAAGATAAATTCGTCGGGATGAGCATTCCAGTTACCTACTGTATTATACGATAGAGTATCTGTCGTACCATCCTCCACAATTTGTTCTTCTACATAACGGGCCAGGATTTCGTGTCTTCCATTTTGAAGGAGTTCACCATTTCCACGTTCAACCACTTGCATATAGACACCCGACTCCTTGAACAACACATATTCATTGTTTGCCACATTGGTCGTAGAATCCTGATCAGCAAATTGGTCTTCGTCAATCACTTTAATATCATTCAATTCGATAAAGCGTTGGATGGCTTCACGTTCCGCATCCTTCAACTCAGCATACGTAGTACCGTTGTTGCAGGATTGAACAAACAGGCCCAATCCCAAAGCCATCATCCATAATATACTTAACTTTTTCATCCTATTTATATTAAATCCCGACAAAAGTAATAAATCATCGGGAAACTTCACCAAACTTTTCGACGTATTATATTAAAATAACTATTTTTTTCCCAACAAAAGGTCTTCGTACTTCACCAAAGCCTGTTTGAACAGTTCAACAGCCTTATCAAGCGGGCCATAAAATTCTCCACCTGAAGCATTCAGATGGCCACCACCATTGAAGTATTCGGAAGCCACTTCGTTGCACGGGAAGGTACCTACCGAACGTAACGAAATCTTAATCATATCCTTTTCCGTATCTTCACGCAGAAAAGCCGAGAAGCAAATACCTTTGACAGACAAAGGAATATTCACCAGACCTTCTGTATCGCCCTTCATATAATGGAATTGCTTCTGTTCCTCACGCGACAAGGTAATGAGAGCAGCATTGAAGTTCGGGAAGAGCTGCATCTTTTCACACAACACATACCCCTTCAAGCGCAAACGTCCTTCAGAATTATTGTTATAAACATTCCGATAAATTTCGTCCTTGTCGATTCCCTTGGACAACAATTCTGAAATAATCAAGTATATTTCCCGGTCATTGGAATTGTAAGTAAATGCACCAGTATCCGTCATCATACCCGCATAAATACACTCAGCACCCTCCTTGCTGATATCGCTGAAATTGCCCAATTGACAAATCAAACGGAACACCAATTCGGATGTAGAAGAGATATGTGGGTGTGATATGGTAATTCTGGCAAAGTCACCAGGATAAAGATGATGGTCCACCAACATTTTTCGTGCCGGCGAATTTGCAACAGCCGACTGCATTTCGTCCAAACGCGACAAGACATTCAGGTCGAGTACACAAATGACATCAGCTTCTTGAAGCAGTTTGTCTGCAAACTCCTTATAACGGTTGTATTGGATGATATCCTTCGCACCTGGCATCCACTTCAGAAAATCAGGGAAAGCATTAGGAACAATTACATGAACAGTCTTTCCTTGCGACAAGAGGAAATGCCAAAGTCCCAAAGAAGAGCCTATCGCATCGCCATCCGGCGAGACATGAGTAACTATAACTACCTTATCAGCCCGTTCAAACCATTTTTCCACATGGTCAACATTCGCTTGTGATATAATTTTTGACAACATATTTTCTTTATTATTTTTGGAGAGCAAAAATACAAAAAATTATTCACTTGAAGAAAGAATTATCACTCAACAAAGCAAAATACTGATTTGTTCCAACAATCATCCGACCAAGAGCGCATAAAGATGAAGAGCCAACAGAAGAGTACAAGCAGCCAACCCTCTTATCAACCACCTGCGTTTCCGGGTTCTCCAATACATAACGGCTACCCCCAAAACGAAATAAAATGCCATCAATTCAACAGGTTTCCATACCGAGAGAGAGAAGGTTGCACCGGGCAAAGTGCTTGTCCATCCTGCCAAAACATTCAGAGCCGACACCAATGCATTCAACAAAGCAACCACCCACACCTGCACAACCGGCAAAGGAGCCAAAAGCACCATACATATACAGACATATATAACAAGAGGCACAAGAAGCGAGGCCACCAAATTGGTCAAGAGAAAATACACCGAAAAACTTGAAAAATAATACATAACCAAAGGAGCTGTCCCCAGTTGGGCAGCAGCAGACACAGACGCAATACCCCAAATCCATCGTGCCACGCGATTCTTGAAGTCAACACACTTGAAAAAAAGCGGATAAAATATCAGAATGGAACCCACAGCCACAAAAGACAATTGAAAACTGACATAAAACAGATAGAACGGACGATACAGCAACATGAAGAAAGCCGCTATCGCCAGTGTATTCATAGACAACAGACGGGAACCTGCCAACCGCCCCATTTCGAGCAACATACACATGACAACCGCCCGTACTACAGATGCTTCCAGGCCTACGACGTAAGCAAATGCCCACAAAACTAAAATAATGACAATTGACCGCAACCATCTGAAGGCCCCTCTCAAGACCAAACCCAACACACCATTCAACATCCACCAAAGAATACCGATATGCATACCGGACAAAGCCAACACATGAGCAATTCCTGCTACCGAATAAACATTGCGAGTTTCTTTATCCAAATCCCCTTTGTATCCCAGTGTCAATGCAGCCAAAACAGGCATCTCATTATCACCCACTCCCCATTTGCGGTAGTTTTCCAACATCCGTTCACGAAGCAACAACGCTTTTTGCTTCAACGTGAGTGAATGTACCCGCCCCGTCTTCTGCCAACCAGAGGCCGGAACGTATGCCGTACCACTGATTCCCCGATGATATAAATAAGTAGCATAATCGAAATCCAACTTATCCCCTGCAATATGTGACGGCTGTATCCGGGTAAAAAAACACACTTCATCCGCCACCTTTAAAGATGCCGACAAACTATCCTTCTGGAAATATGCCAAAACATCCTTTCCTCCAACCGAAACACGGCATTGGTAAGTCCTTTTTTTTTCTTGTGGAGATTCCTGCAATATGCCACAATACTCCCGTCGTTCGGGATACCAATCTACAGCAACCGTTTTCCACGCATGAGAAGTCAACACCCATCCAACCCAAAACATAAAAATAGCTACCCCTGCCCCAAATATCCATCGGCCTCCATAAGAAGTTTTCTTCAACAACCGACCAAGTACAAGAAGCAAGAGCAACAGAACTGCAACAGGTAATAGCCCTATGTCAATCCGGAAAGTCTCGGCACAAAAAATTCCGGCTGCCAGAAACAAAGCCAGCCGGAATATAGGATAAGCATTCAAGGACCTACCTTATTAAATTACAGATTTTTCAACTGATGAATCATTTCCACCATATCCGGTGCCTTGAACACGGCATTGCCAGCCACCAATGCATCCGCACCGGCATCCACCAACAATTTACCTGTTTCCAGGTTCACGCCACCGTCTATCTCAATCAAGGCTTGAGAACCGGTTGCGTCCACCAACTCACGAAGTTCTTTCAACTTGTTCAATGTCTGCGGAATGAACTTCTGTCCGCCAAACCCCGGATTGACACTCATGAGGAGCACCATATCCAAATCGGCCACAATGTCTTTCAACACACAAACAGGTGTAGCCGGATTCAATGTAACCCCTGCCTTCATTCCGGCATCCTTAATCTGCTGCACCACACGATGCAAATGGGTACAAGTCTCGTAATGCACGTTCATCATCATAGTACCCAAGCCTTTCACTTCATTGATGAATTTTTCCGGCTGTACAATCATCAAGTGGACATCCAAAGGTTTGGTTGACAATTCAGCCACATACTTCAACACCGGGAAGCCAAAAGAAATGTTCGGCACAAACACTCCATCCATAATATCGATATGCAACCAATCCGCCTCACTGCGATTGATGGTTTCCAAGTCTGCCCGAAGGTCCAAAAAATTCGCCGACAAGAGCGAAGGAGCAATAATAGGTTTATTCATAATCTTAATATTTTCTGTTATGTGCCACAAAGATAGGAAATATTTGAAATTTTGTACCTATCTTTGCAAATAAATGTATTAACGAAACCCATCTATTATGAAAAAACTGACAAGTTCAATCGTCATCGCATTGCTTACACTCTCGTCATGTGTAAACAAAAACGCAATGCAAGATCCCGTAAGAATCCCCTTGTATGAAATGGAAGAAGCCGGTTCCAAGTATTACCGCATCCCTGCTTTGACACAAGCAGCCGACGGTGCCTTGGTAGCCATTGCCGACAAGCGTGGAGATGCTTTGGGCGACCTGCCGAACATCATCAGCATCGTGTCCAAAAGAAGTACCGATGGTGGAAAGACATGGAGCGACATGTCGATTGTTGCCCAAGGTGATACCGTAGCTAAATGCGGTTATGGAGATGCCGTTGTGATAGCCGATGAAAAGAGAGGTAATCTTGTAGCCGTATATTCAGGGAACAACGGTTTGTGGCAATCCAACGAAGAAAGCCTCATCCGCACTTATACTTCCATCAGTACTGACAATGGAAAAACTTGGGGAGCAGTAACAGACATCACCGACCAAGTATATGGTGGTGTGTATGGCGAAGGCACCCGTTATGGCTTGTTTACCGGATCGGGTAGTGGCGTACAATTAAAACATGGTAAACATGCCGGACGCATTATGCTTGTAGTTGCCGCCCGTAACGATGCGACATGGGGAGGCACCATGAGCAACTACGCCATCTATTCCGATGACGGCGGCATCACTTGGTATGCTTCCAAGAACCCTGGTTGTACCGATGGCGATGAATCCAAAGTGGTAGAATTGTCCAATGGTGATGTGTTGATGAGCATCCGTAACCGTCACAAAGGAGACCGTTTGTTCTCTATTTCGACCGATGGCGGTGAAACTTGGAGCGAACCGAAATACAATGCTACCCTTCCCGCTCCTGCTTGCAATGGTGACATCGTGGCTTATACCCATAACGGCAAGAATTTGTTGTTGCACTCACTTCCAGCCAGCCGTACCACCCGCGAAAACGTAACAGTTTATGTCAGCGAAGACAATGGCGAAACCTGGACAGCCAAGCGTTGTATCTACAAGGGTTATTCTGCTTACTCTTCTTTGCAGGTGCTCGACGACGGTACTATTGGTATCATTGTGGAGGAAGGCAAATGGGACGGCGGTCTTCCCGGTGAAGACGGATTTAACCTCGGGTACTATCATTTTACTCTCGATTGGTTGATGGCCGGAGATAAACAAGAACAATAAAAAAAGTTTGGGTGGAGAATTACTCCACCCAACTTTTTTCTATGTGACGGTAACCTCGCAAGAAATCACCGATATTCATCCGCTTCTTGCCAGCCAACTGAACAGAAAGCAGATTGACATATCCATCCTTCACGGCTATACGGAAATAAGTCTTCTGGTCGGTATCAATCGCTCCTACTGGTAAGGTATGTTCCTTGAATTGCTTTTCCGTTTCATAAACCTTCAGGACCTGACGGGCACCCTCCGGCACACAAAGTTCCGTCCAAGCTGCCGGATAAGGGGAAAGACCACGCACATGGTCATACACTCCCTTCACTCCCTTGTTCCAATCAATGCGACAAGTTTCCTTGAAAATTTTCGGTGCCGGACGAAGTTCGGCTTCCGATGCGAACATTTCTTCCTGTGGAATGGACTTCACCGTACCGTTCAAGATGGCATCTACGGTTTCGAGCACCAAGTCACCACCCAACATCATCAGCTTGTCATACACCACTTCCACATTGTCCGTGTCGGCAATGGGCACTTTCACTTGCTGAATCACTTCTCCCGTATCAATCTCGTGCTTCAA
>JAFQBF010000009.1 GCA_017416735.1 Bacteroidaceae bacterium
GAATTGGAAGAACTTAAAAAACAATTAAATAAATAACCCTATGTTGAAACAGAAAACTTTAGGAGGTAGCTTTTCTCTAAACGGAAAAGGACTCCACACCGGAGTAAACTTGACGGTGACCTTCAATCCGGCACCGGACAACCACGGGTATAAGATTCAACGAATCGACTTAGAAGGACAACCAATCATCGATGCGGTAGCCGAAAATGTAGGCGAAACAACCCGCGGAACCGTATTGATTAAGAACGGTATCAAGGTTAGCACTATCGAACACGGATTGGCTGCTCTTTATGCAGCAGGAATCGACAACTGTCTGATTCAAGTAAACGGACCGGAATTTCCTATTCTGGATGGCAGTGCCAAGCATTATGTCGAAGCCATCAAGCGAGTGGGTATCACCGAACAAACTGCCGTCAAGGATTACTACATCATTAAATCCAAAATCGAGTTCAGAGATGAGGCTACCGGTTCATCCATTATCGTATTACCTGACGAAAGTTTCAGCGTCAATGCCTTGATTTCATACGATTCCAAGATTTTGTACAACCAATTTGCGACCTTGGAAGATATGGACAAGTTCCCTGAAGAAATTTCATCTGCACGTACATTTGTGTTCGTCCGTGAAATTGAACCTTTATTGAACCATGGTTTGATTAAGGGAGGTGACTTGGACAATGCCATTGTTATCTACGAACGTCCGATGTCGCAAGAAAGCTACGACAAATTAGCCGACGTTATGGGGGTTCCCCATATGGATGCCACTCAATTGGGTTACATCAACCACATTCCATTGGTATGGGATAATGAACCGGCTCGACATAAGTTGCTCGACATCATCGGCGACTTGGCCTTGATTGGCAAGCCCATCAAGGGACGCATCATCGCAACTCGCCCAGGACATACCATCAACAATAAGTTTGCCCGTACCATTCGCAAGGAAATCAAGTTGCACGAAATCCAAGCACCAGTATATAATTGCAACGAGGCACCGATTATGGATGTAAACCGTATCCGCCAGCTGCTTCCACACCGCTATCCGTTTGCATTGGTAGACAAAGTGATAGCTATTGGTGCCAACCATATTGTAGGTGTAAAGAATGTGACCGTCAACGAACCGTTCTTCCAAGGACACTTCCCTGAAGAACCGGTAATGCCTGGTGTATTACAAATTGAAGCTATGGCTCAATGCGGCGGCTTGCTTGTTTTAAACTCAGTCGATGAACCGGACAAATATTCCACTTATTTCCTAAAGATAGATGGAGTGAAGTTCCGCCAGAAGGTTGTACCAGGCGACACTTTGATTTTCCGTGTAGAATTGTTGGCTCCTATCCGTCGAGGTATTTCTTCAATGAAGGGTTACGTTTTCGTTGGCGAAAAGGTAGTTTGCGAAGCCGAATTTACCGCACAAATAGTAAAGAACAAATAATAACATAAAGATATGATTAGTCCATTAGCATATATCCATCCCGAAGCAAAAATCGGTGAGAATGTAGAAATTGGTCCGTTTGTATTCATCGACAAGAATGTGGTCATCGGTGACAACAATGTCATTATGCCGAATGTCAACATCCTGTATGGTTCACGAATCGGTAATGGCAACCGTATCTTCCCTGGAGCAGTCATCGGTGCCATTCCCCAAGACTTGAAATTCCGCGGTGAAGAAACAACCGCCGAAGTGGGTGACAACAACACCATCCGCGAAAATGTGACCATCAACCGAGGTACAGCCGCCAAGAACAAGACCGTAGTAGGTAGCAACAACCTCCTGATGGAAGGTGTACACGTAGCTCACGATGCTATCATCGGCAACGGATGTATCATCGGCAACTCCACCAAGATGGCGGGTGAAATCATCATCGATGACAACACCATCATTAGTGCAAGCGTATTGATGCACCAGTTCTGTCGGGTAGGTGGATATACAATGATTCAAGGCGGAACCCGCTTCAGTAAGGACATCCCTCCTTATATTATTGCAGGACGTGAGCCGGTAGCTTATTGCGGGCTCAACCTCATCGGCTTGCGTCGTCGTGGCTTCTCCAATGAAACGATTGAAAATATCCACAATGCTTATCGCATCATCTACCAAAGTGGAAAGAATGTAACAGAAGCGTTGAAACAAGTACGCGAAGAAATTCCAATGACACCGGAAATTGAATACATCGTTTCCTTCATTGAAAATTCTCAGCGTGGTATCATCAGATAATAAATAAGACAATGGTTTATAGATTTACCATCATCTCTGATGAAGTAGATGATTTTATCAGAGAAATACAGATCGACTCAGAAGCTACTTTCTATGAATTGCATGAAGCCATTTTGAAAGCAGCTAAATATACCAACGACCAAATGACTTCCTTCTTTATCTGCGATGATGATTGGGAAAAAGAACAGGAAATCACATTGGAAGATATGGGAACAAGTTCTGACGAGGACAGCTACATCATGCGCGAAACCCGCTTGAGCGAATTGTTGGAAGACGAAAAGCAAAAAATGCTGTATGTATTCGACCCGTTGACCGAACGCGTGTTCTTCATCGAATTGTCTGAAATCAGCTATGGAAAGGATTTGGCAGAAGCTATATGTACCCGCAAGGAAGGCATTGCTCCCCAACAGACTGTTGACTTTGATGAAATGTTTGCAGCCAGCGGAACAAATCTTGATTTGGGTGAAAACTTCTATGGTGATGAAGATTTCGATATGGAAGACTTTGACCCGGAAGGTTTTGATATGGGTGGAGGTTCTGTTGACCCTTATAGTCAAGATTATTAATTATTAATATAGGTGTTTCACCTAATATTATGTGTCATTCTGAGCGTAGCGAAGAATCTGTAAACATCCACCTATATGCGTACAGATTCTTCGCTACGCTCAGAATGACACTATTAAGAAAATATGAAAAACACACTCATCGTACTCATAGGCCCTACCGGAGTAGGGAAAACCAAACTTAGCCTCTCCATCGCAGAGCATTTCAAGACCTGCATTGTTTCAGCGGACTCCAGACAACTATATGCAGACTTGAAAATTGGTACGGCTGCTCCTACCCCTGACCAATTGGCCAGAGTGCCCCATCACTTTGTAGGCACATTGAGGTTGACCGACTATTATAGTGCAGCCCAATACGAAGCCGAAGTCATGGTGAAGTTGGAAGAATTATTTCAACAGAATGATGTCGTAGTGCTTACCGGTGGTTCCATGATGTATGTAGATGCCATCTGCAAAGGCATTGACGACATTCCTACCGTGGACAAGGAAACGCGCGAGCTGATGATTCAACGCTACGAAGAGGAAGGTTTAGAAAAACTTTGCTCCGAGCTGAAATTACTCGATCCAGAATACTATCAAATCGTTGATTTGAAAAACCCCAAGCGAGTGATTCATGCCCTCGAAATTTGTTATATGACAGGGAAGACTTACACTTCGTTCCGCACCCGAGAGATTAAGAAACGTCCCTTCCGCATCATCAAGATCGGTTTGACTCGCGAACGTGAGGAACTCTATAATCGCATTAACCGACGCGTAGATGAGATGATGGAAAAAGGATTGTTGGAAGAAGCAAGAAGCGTGGCCGAATACAAGCATCTGAATTCTTTAAACACTGTAGGATATAAAGAAATCTTCAAGTATATAGATGGCGAATGGCCACTCGATTTTGCGATTGAAAAGATTAAGCAGAACTCACGAATCTACTCCCGAAAACAGATGACGTGGTTCAAACGGGACACAGAAATTAGCTGGTTCCACCCCGAGAAGAAAGAAGAAATTATGAATCATATTAAAAACCTACTATCATGAAGAAAGTCTTAACATTAATGTTGGCAGCCTTGTTATGTATAGGTGCATCCGCACAGATAGCACAAGATGCATTCAACAAGTGGCACCAAAACAAGTATTCCATGTTTATCCATTTTGGTCTTTATTCCGAATATGGAGGCGCCTATGAAGGCAAGCCTGTAACTTTTGGTTATAGCGAACAAATCCAGTCTTTTGCCGGTATTTTCAGCGATTGGTATGGAGACACTGCACTGAAATTCAATCCTGAAAAATTCAATGCGGATGAAATTGTAGCATTGGCCAAGGAAGCTGGTATGCGTTCCATTGTTATCACTACCAAGCATCACGATGGTTTCTGTATGTTCAAGACCGCAACTACCGACTACAATTCCGTAGATGCGACTCCAACCAAGCGCGATTACGTCAAGGAAATTTCGGATGCTTGCCGTCGTGGAGGCATCAACTTCGCCATTTATTTCTCCTTGATTGACTGGCACTTCCCACACGCTTATCCTATCTCCAGCCATAATTGCGACTTCATCACTCCACAACACCACGAATTTACCAAAGCACAGGTTACTGAACTTTTAACCAATTACGGACCTGTATCCGAACTTTGGTTTGATATGGGTTCCAATCGCCCGGAACAGAGTAAAGAACTCTACGAACTGGTACACAAGCTTCAACCGAACTGTATGGTAAGCGGTCGTTTGGGTAATGGCTGGTATGACTTTGCCGTCATGGCGGACAACACTTATCCGGAAGGTGCTTTGCAAGCTCCTTGGCAATCTGCAGCTTCTATGTTTGACGAAACATGGTCATACCGTTCTTGGCAGGAAAGAGGCGACAAGCACGTCAAGGCGATGGAAAAGTTACGCAGCCTTATCAATGTGGTTTCACATGGAGGTAACTTCTTGCTGAACATTGGTCCTCGAGGCGATGGTTCGGTAGTGGAATTTGAATCAGAAGTACTGAAGGAAATTGGTGCTTGGCTGAAAGAAAACGGCGAAGCCATCTATGGAACCGAAGCATCTCCTTTCCGCGAAGATTTTGCTTGGGGGAAATCCACTCGTAAGGGTAACAAGTTGTACTTAATTCTTTCTGGTGAATACCCTGCTAATGGTATGATTGAATTAAGTTTGCCAGGTTACAAGCTTCAAGACTCAAAGGGCAACTTGACATCTGCAAGCATGAAGGGTAATAAGCTGAATGTAAATTTACCTCAAAATGCATACAATGACGAAACAATCCAAGTTATAGAACTGACTTTTGACCGCGAAGTGCTTCCTCAGACCAGTGCAAACTCCACCCGCACAGCCAATTATAGCTACGATTGCTTTGACTACTATAGCAACTACAGAAGTACAGTTAGCTACGAATGGGCTTTGACGAAGAAAAACGCTACCAAATTAGCATTGACTTATACACCGCAGGAATTGGGCAAGGAAATTGAATTGACTACTTCAGGAAATGACAAGGCACAATTGGTTAAATTGGAAGGCGGTAAGGCCATTACACTGAAGATTGACCCGAAAACAAAATGGGGCAAGCGTTATATTTGTGGTCCTGAGTTCAACCTTTTCGACCGTGCTTCAACTATCGAGGCAAGTATGGACAAAGTTCCTTTGCGAAAAGGTGGCGAATGGAAAGAAGTGACTGAAGAGAAAATAACACTTCCAGTCAATTTGATTGAAGATTATTATATGATGCAAACGGTAGAATCGCCGAAAGCACAAGACATCTTATTGGATGTAGCAGCCGGTAATGCCATCGAAGTCTATGTCAATGGAGTTTCGGTGATGAAACACAACAATCCATATCGTTGCAAGTATCGTGAAGAAAAAGTTTTGGTACATCTTGAAAAAGGCACCAACCAAATTATCCTCCGTGCTTACAATCGCTTTGAAAAGGAAACAACCATTTTACTCCGTCCATCGACAGAGCAAGTGATTTACAAACAGGATGTAACCCTGAATGCTCCGACTGAACGAGTAAAAGTTCGCCAAACAGGTTTGGCCACCTTGCATACAGATACGGAACTTCATAACTTGCGTGTGAAATAAGAAGATTCAAAAAGGGACAGGAACTTAGTTTCCTGCCCCTTTTTTATGTCAGCATTTTAAGTAGGATTATACTTTAGCGGGACATTACCGCTTTATAAATTGCCTTTCCCCAAAATGTAGCCAAGCTTTCCGCGCCTTGCTTATTGGGATGCAAATAAAAGATGCCGGCATATCCTTGCTCAGGTCTCAATTCTGTCTGATAATGGGTTTCAAAGTATGCCGTAGCTTCAGTATCACCCAAGAAAACTTTGCCACGACACTTTTCCGCATAGTAATCAACCAATTCCTGCAAATATGGATAATAGCTTGTCAAACGCTTCAAGCCGCTGGCCAAATATTGGGCACCATTATAAGTATTTGGGCTATACCAAATAGGATAATGAAGGACGAACAAAGCATTCGGGAAAGTCTCCATCAGTTCATCAATTATGACCTTCATATTGGTATAATATTGCGGAGCTGAAACCGGCGCCCCATTTGTCTTGGTATTGGCGCTATCATTGGTACCCAACATAATAGAAAACAAGGACACTGCACCCGGATGTTTCTGTTGCAATTCAGCCATAGCCTCCTTCACCTTCGGGAAATAAGATTTGCTTGCCGGCAGAAAATCGACCGTAGTCTTCCCACTCATACCCTGGTTGGAAATGTTCACTTCGGAAATGCCAGTCTGATTCCCTAACCAAATTCCCGTCCGAACAGGAGGTGCTTCTTGCTCAGGATTCTCCAACAAAGCACCTTGCGTAATACTATTTCCCACAAATACAACATTCAGTTTTTTCTGTGCTGAGACTGACATTGAGACACATAAGCACAACAATAACAGATATTTCTTAATGTTCATCATACCTAAATAAATTTATTATATTATTTTTCGTCCCAAAATTTTCATAACTGCCATAAAGTTGCTAACTTTGACGTTGGAAATGTTTTGAAGGGCTTTTAAAGCAAATTAGATCGGATTTTTTCTTGATCATCATAGTGATACACTTTTAAGTGTACTGTGATTCATGCTGTTGGCAATAGAGTAGAGCCTTGCGCCAACAGCTTTTTTTATTCCTCCATGTATTCTCAACAATAAATAAGCCGAGATACATTTCTTCATCAAAGAGTATTTTTCTTGATAAATTCAAGTATTTCGGAAATATAACCGAACGCCATTCCAACCACCGTATCAGCAGCACCATAATATACTGCTACTTTGTCACCTTGATTCAAAGCTGCACAAGGGAATACGACATTAGGAACATCACCTTGCAATTCATAAGAAGCAGCCGGTGCCAACAGATAGGGCCTTGTCCGATAGAGAACCTTGGTCGGATTGTCCTTATCCAAGATAGCAGCACCCATCGAATAACGGAATCCGTTACAGGTCGTGATTACCCCATGATAGAACAAGAGCCATCCTTCATCGGTCAAGATAGGAACAGGACCTGCACCAATTTTCGTGCATTGCCAAGCACTTTCAGGGAAAGGCGTAACCTTCATCACGCAACGATGCTCTCCCCAATACTTCATGTCAGGGCTATAGCTGATGTAGATATCACCGAATGGAGTATGCCCGTTATCACTCGGACGACTCAACATCGCATATTTTCCATCGAACTTCTGAGGGAAAAGCACCCCGTTACGATTGAACGGTAGAAACGCATTTTCGCATTGGAAGAATTCCTTGAAATCGAAAGTATATCCTATACCGATGGTCGGACCATGGTAGCCATTGCACCAAGTTATCCAATATCGGTCTTCAATCCAAGTGACACGAGGGTCATACTTGTATTCCGATTCTATCATTTCCGTATTACCTGCCTTGAATTCAATGGGTTCATGATTGATTTCCCAATTGATACCATCCTTACTGAATCCGGCAAAGATGTTCATCTGCACCGAACGGTTGTCGCAACGGAACACACCGGCATATCCATCACCGAAAGGAACGACTGCACTATTGAAGATACTGTTCGAAGACGGGATGGCATAACGGTCGATGACCGGATTCTTTGAATAACGCCACATCACCTCACGGCATCCTTCCGGACGCTCTTCCCAAGGCATTGTCAGTTTTTCATTTATCATGATTCATCTATATATTAAAGGTTTAACTCATTTCTTTTCATCCGGATAGGTGAACGGCACGAAATAGGTAATCAGTAATGCCGGAATGGTGGCAAACATCGTAAAGACAAAGAAGCTTTCATATCCCAACCAATCGCTGACATAACCGCTGATGCTTCCCGGAAGCATCACTCCCAAGTTCATGATGCCCGAAGCAAATGCATAATGAGCCATCTGATGCTTGCCCGGAGCTACCTGTTGCATCATGAAAAGCGTCAGCCCTACAAAGCCGAAACCGTATCCAAAATACTCAAGCACAATGGCGCTTCCAATCAGCCAACCATTTTCCGGCTGATACATGGCCAACAATGTGTAGGCCACAAATGGCAAGTTGAAGATACAGCACAATGAGAACAATGTCTTCTTCAACCCCCTGTTCGATATATAATATCCAGCCAACAAAGAGCCCAACACAAATGCAGCAGCCCCATACGTACCGTAATATAAACCTATTTCCTGCTCATTCAATCCCAATCCACCTACGGCCCGATCGGCCTTCAAGAACAAGGGAACAATCTTCATCACGAATCCCTCAGCCAAACGATAGATGATGATGAAAGCAATGTAATACCCTATATGTTTCTTCTTGAAAAACGCGCTGATGACTTCAATCAAACGCCTTGACGTTTCTGAAAAATCCCTTGACGATTTTTCCACCGCATTACCACCCGAGGGAAGCACCTTTGCATGATAAAGCCCCAACAAGAACATCACACCTCCTAAAATCAGCATGACAACCATCCATGCTTGCGATGCCGCTTCACGCTGAGCCTCCGGCAAGGCACCTTCGCCTCCACCGAAATATATAAGCAACCAACCGGCCAACCATACAAGTCCACCGGAGGCCACAATCTTCGCAATGTTATAGAATGCGCCCTGCCAACCGATGTATTTTGCCTGGTCTTGCTGACTCAATTCAGACATATAAACCCCATCGGCGGCGATGTCATGCGTTGCTCCGCTGAAAGCGATGATGGCCAACAAAGCTATACATACGGCAAAGAAGGAAGGCAATTGCAATGCCAATGCCACCAATCCGAATCCCACGCCTGTGGCCAACTGCGTCAGTACCACGAAAAATTTCTTTGTACGGAACATTTCAAGGAAAGGACTCCACAAGAATTTCAACGTCCATGGCATCATGATGAGCGATGTCCAAAGCGCAATCTGCGCATCCGAAACACCCATACCCTTGAACATCAATACCGAAACCATGTTCAATACAACAAACGGCATCCCCATGGCAAAATAGACGGAAGGTACCCACTTTATGGGATTTCTATAGTCACGATTCATATTCAATATCTGTTTTTCATTAAGGTTTATATACTTTCCCCACAAAAGTAATACAATTCTAATAAAAAACAAAAAGTCAAGCATCGGAATGCTTGACTTTTTTCGGATGTAGCGGGACCCGGGATTGAACCGGGGACCTCATGATTATGAATCATGCGCTCTAACCAGCTGAGCTATCCCGCCATCAGAATAAACCGCCAGGCGTGGAAGCCACCCAACGGCAAAATCGTTTCTTGGTAGCGGGACCCGGGATTGAACCGGGGACCTCATGATTATGAATCATGCGCTCTAACCAGCTGAGCTATCCCGCCATCATTTCTGATTTGCGGGTGCAAAGATAGAACGTTTTTTTGGTTTCCACAAATTCTTTTCCAACTTTTTTGTTCGCAAAAGCGTTTTCCCCATACTCTCTCTATAAAAAGTTGATGTTTTATATTAAAATATACCCAATATATTATGATTGTATATAAAAAATGCATTACTTTGAAGCCGAAAACCTTATAACAAACACTTGTACCATGGAAAAAGAAAAAATTAAGATGGAATATATGCTGAAAGGAGGCTCCGGAAACATCATCTGGAACATCATCAGCACCCCTTCAGGATTGGAAACTTGGTTCGCCGACAAGGTTACAGCCAAGGACAAGAACTTTACATTCCAGTGGGGAAAAACAGAAATTCGCGAAGCAGAACTTGTCAATTGCCGCACCAACAACTTCATTCGTTTCCACTGGAAAGATGACGATAGCCGGAAAAGTTACTTCGAGTTGAAAATTGTATATAACGAATTGACCGAAGACCTCACATTGGAAGTAACAGATTGGGCTTTACCCGGAGAAGAAGACGACATCCGCGACCTATGGGACTCGGACATCGACAAGCTGAGACGAGTAAGTGGGCTATAATTTTCTAAAAATAGTCAAAACATACCGCTTCTCTCCATTTTTTATGCTATTTTTGCAACTTAAACAGCAGTGTATTAAGATAAGCATGAAGCTACGCATAAAAAAATTAGATATTTTCATCCTGAAAAGTTTCTTGTTACTCTTTTCAGGTACATTCTTTATCTGCCTTTTCATCTTCATGATGCAATTCCTTTGGAGATATGTAGATGAGCTTGTGGGTAAAGGATTAGAAATTAGTGTTCTCGCCCAGTTCTTTTTTTATTCTGGGCTTACACTGATTCCCCTTTCGTTGCCATTGGCCATCCTTTTGGCAGCCTTGATGACCTTCGGGAACTTCGGTGAGCGATTCGAGCTTCTTTCCATGAAAGCAGCCGGTATCCCCCTACTCCGCATCATCCGCCCATTAGTCATCATATGTGCCATGCTCAGTTGCATTTCCTTCTATTTTCAGGATGTCATTGCCCCCAAGGCTCAATTGAAGCTTTTGACACTATTGGTATCCATGAAACAAACCTCTCCCGAACTTGACATTCCCGAAGGAGTTTTTTATAGTGAAATCGAAGGGTACAACATCTACGTGAAGAAAAAGGACAGAGAAACAGGTTTCATGAAAGACCTGCTCATCTACAATTTGTCCGATGGATTCGAGAATGCACACATCATCTGGGCATCAGAAGGAAATATGGAAATGACAGACGACAAGCAACACCTGTTCCTGCATTTATATAATGGAGAACAATTCGAAAACTTGAAGTCTCAAAGCATTTCTTCTCAAAATGTTCCGTACCGCCGCGAAAGTTTCCGCGAAAAACACATTGTCATTGAATTCGATGGCGGATTCAATATGGTGGATGGCAATTTGCTGAGCGACCGTTCGGACAGTAAAAGCATGGCAGCCATCAGTCATTCCCTCGATTCGCTGACCACCAAAGCCGATAGTATAGGCAGAACGATGTACAACGACATCAAACGAGTATCCTATACCACGCCTACTCTAACCGTTCAAGACTCTACCCAACTGGCAAAGGGAGAACTACCATCAATCGTCAATGTTGACAGCATATTCAATGCCTACACCTTAGCAGAAAAAGAAAAGACATTGAAACATGCTTCAAGTCGAGTGGAGAACTTAGCCAGTGACTGGAAGTTGAAAAGCATGCAGATGAAAGATACGGACAACAACATCCGTCGCCATCAGAACGATTGGCACAAAAAGATAACCTTGTCACTCAGCTGCCTGATATTCTTCTTCATCGGAGCGCCATTGGGTGCCATCATCCGCAAGGGAGGGTTGGGACTTCCGGTTGTCATCTCCGTCATCATCTTTGTATTGTATTACATCATCGACTCCGGTGCTACACGTGTAGCCAAAAGTGGTGAAATGAACGTGCTTCTCGGTGTATGGATGAGTACTTTGGTGTTAGCCCCTATCGGTGCCTTCTTCACCTATAAAGCAAACAAAGACTCCGTCGTATTCAACATCGAACTTTATACAAACTTCTTCCGCTGGTTGTTTGGCTTACGCCCATCACGCCACGTATTCAAGAAAGAAGTCATCATTGAAGACCCGAACTATGCACATGTTTATGGCGAACTGACAGAAATAACAGGACTTTGCCGGAAATATCTGGACACACATCGTTTGGGCAGCACCCCCAATTATTTCCAGATTTTCACCAACAATACTCCAAGCAACACCATTGCCGAGATTAACGACAAGATGGAGAAACAAATCGAAGAATTGGCAAACAGCAAGGATGCAGCGATATTGAACAGCTTGAACAACTATCCCATCCTTTCCACCCAAGCGCACAAAAGTCCTTCAGACTATCGTTGGCTGAACATCCTTTTGGGCATTTGTATTCCTGTCGGCCTGTTCTTTTACTTCCGTATCTGGATGTTCGGGAAGCGATTAGAGAAAGATTTGAACAAGATTATTCAAAACAACATTAATATACAAGAAAGAATTAAAAACCAATCATTAGATATCTGACACTATGGAAGAATTTAAATTAAATACAATCGAAGAAGCGATTGCCGACTTCCGTGAAGGAAAATTCCTCATCGTAGTTGATGACGAAGACCGCGAAAACGAAGGCGATTTCATCATTGCAGCGGAGAAAATAACCCCCGAAGCCGTCAATTTTATGCTGAAAGAAGGGCGTGGTGTACTTTGTGTCCCCATCACCATGCAGCGTTGTGCAGAATTGGAACTTCCCAGACAGGTAGGCAATAACACCTCTATCTTAGGTACACCGTTCACCGTAACCGTGGACAAGTTGGAAGGATGTTCCACCGGTGTATCCATCTACGACCGTGCAGCTACCATCCAAGCATTGGCCGACCCGACTTCTACCCCTGCTACTTTCGGACGACCGGGACACATCAACCCATTGTATGCTCAGGACAAAGGCGTTCTGAAACGTGCCGGCCACACCGAAGCCGCCGTCGACTTGGCCCGTCTTGCCGGACTTCAGCCTTGCGGTGCTTTGATTGAAATCATGAACGAAGACGGCACCATGGCCCGTATGCCACAGCTCATCGAGAAATCCAGAAAGTTCGGCATTAAGATCATCGCCATCCGCGACTTGATAGCCTATCGCCTGAAACAGGAATCATTGGTTGAGAAAGGCGTAGAAGTAGATATGCCCACTGAATACGGACACTTCAGACTCATACCTTTCCGCCAGAAGAGCAATGGTTTGGAGCACATCGCCATCATCAAGGGAGACATCAATCCGGAAGAACCCGTACTGGTACGCGTACATTCTTCGTGCATGACCGGTGACATTTTCGGTTCCATGCGTTGCGATTGCGGAGAACAATTACACAAAGCTCTGCAAATGATTGACAAGGAAGGCAAGGGAGCAGTCGTTTACCTCAACCAGGAAGGACGAGGCATCGGACTGATGGAAAAGATGAAAGCCTACAAGTTGCAGGAAAACGGAATGGACACAGTGGACGCCAACCTCTGTTTGGGACACAAAGCAGACGAGCGTGACTATGGCGTAGGAGCAGAAATACTCCGTACTATCGGAATCAGCAAAATGAGACTGATAACCAACAATCCGGTCAAAAGAGTAGGACTTGAATCGTATGGTCTTTCAGTGGTTGAGAATGTTCCCATTGAAATTACCCCCAACGAATACAACGAGCGATACCTGATGACCAAGAAGGACCGGATGGGTCACACTTTAAAATTCAACAAATAAAAAAACTCATTTAATTATAGGTGTTAGAACATGAAACAATTATCACAACGATTGAACCGCCTCTCGCCTTCAGCCACATTAGCTATGTCTCAAAAGAGCAATGAACTGAAAGCACAAGGCATTGATGTCATCAATATGAGTGTAGGAGAACCCGACTTCAACACCCCCGATCACATCAAGGAAGCAGCAAAGCAAGCAATCGACGACAACTTTTCCAGATACTCCCCAGTACCTGGATATCCTGCTTTACGCAATGCCATCGTATCGAAATTGAAGAACGAAAACGGCTTGGAATATTCAGCCGCTCAGATTTCGTGCGCAAACGGAGCCAAACAATCCGTATGCAATGCCATTATGGTATTGGTAAACGAAGGCGATGAAGTGATTGTACCCGCCCCATTCTGGGTAAGCTATCCGGAAATGGTCAAGATGGCCGACGGAACTCCTGTCATAGTTCCTGCAGGCATCGAACAGGATTTCAAGATAAGCCCTGAACAACTGGAAGCAGCCATCACCCCAAAAACCAAAGCTTTGATTCTTTGCTCACCGTCCAATCCTACCGGCTCGGTATATAGCAAGGAAGAATTGGCCAGCTTAGCAGAAGTCCTGGTACGTCACCCGCAAGTGTTCGTCATTGCCGACGAAATCTACGAGCATATCAATTACGTAGGCAAGCACGAAAGCATTGCCCAGTTCGAGGAAATACGCGAACGCGTCATCATTGTCAACGGTGTATCAAAAGCATATGCCATGACCGGTTGGCGCATCGGTTTCGTAGCCGGCCCCGAATGGATAGTCAAGGCCATCAACAAGTTGCAAGGCCAATACACCTCAGGTCCCTGCTCCGTATCGCAAAAAGCAGCCGAAGCTGCCTACACCGGCACACAGGCACCGGTAGAAGAAATGCGCCAGGCTTTCGAACGTCGCCGCAACCTGATTGTACAGCTGGCCAAAGAAATCCCAGGCTTTGAAGTGAATAACCCGCAGGGTGCATTCTACCTGTTCCCCAAGTGCGATTCTTTCTATGGCAAGTCAACCGGCGACCGTGTCATCAAGGATGCCGACGATTTAGCGATGTACTTGTTGGAAGTAGCCCACGTAGCCTGTGTTGGCGGAACTTCATTCGGTGCACCTGAATGCATCCGCATGAGCTACGCCACTTCAGACGAAAACATCATTGAAGCCATGCGCCGCATCAAGGAAGCACTGGCAGAATTGAAGTAAAATAGAAACCAAAATCCCGATGACATGGTACATTTACCATTTCATCGGGATTTTTATATCCTTCCAAGACTTCTCATTCGTTGCTTTACCCACAGACACTTTGGCCCTGTTCTTCATCTCCTGAAATTCTTTTTCTATTTCTCTTTTAAAAGCAAAAGAATCGGATTATCGTCCTTCTCTGACACCTTTATCAACCCTTCCAGTTCTTTTACAAAACCCATTCCATTCTCTTTCATACTCATCAATTGCTCCGTACTGAGCAAGGATATGAACTTGCCATCTGATGTTGTACCTATCGGTGTACTAAAAGGACCGGACTTTAAAGAACTTGTCATTTCATCCAATTTATAATTATAGATTTTAGAACGTTTCTTGTCATACCAACCATAAAACATGGTCTTATCTACGTAGTAGGGAACACACAACATACGCTCATTTTCATACACCTCGTAATAATTAATGTACCCCGATTCCCTCAAAGCAGGAATGTAATTCCGATTGTTACTACCTTCTTTCTGCAAAAAGTCAAGAGGAGGCAAACGGTAATCACCGAATTTAAACTCATAAACGGGCATAATGGTATCCGAACTAACCCTACATAGAAAAGGAGACTGATGGGTATATGCGGAAACCACATTTCCAACACTATACAACTTACGGGTCATACCCATTTTATAACCGGAGGCAAACTCCTGCTCCATCATTCTTTTCTTTATCTTAAAATCCTTATCCACAACGATCAGATTATAAAGAGGCTCATCCGACTTGTATTCCTGATTATAGAGCACTGCTGTACCATCATCCATAAACCGCATTGACATGGAAGAAAAAGGAAGTTTATGTTCAAAAGCCAACCGATAATCCTTCAAGGAATATCCAATCAACTTCTGTTGCTCCAAATCAATCACACAGACAGCATCGCGTCTCGTATCAATAAAGAAGGAAGAAGGCACTACATATTCGCCAGGTCCTTTCCCCATTCTTCCGACTGTTCCAATAAATTTCCCCTGTCTATCAAATGCATAAACAGTTCTTGTAATGAAAGCATCCAACAGATAAAATACACCTCCATATTCTTCCGCCTGTGTAACGGAAGCAATCAGACAATCATCACCCGTTTCCAGCTTTACAAAAGACGTAGAAAACACATCAAAAGGCCCCACAGATTCGCACTGACCAAAATCTATCGATGCCCTGGCATTTTCCCATTCTTTCTTGCTGGAAGTACAAGAAGCCAAAAGCATCACAAAACCGAATAAATATACAAATATCTTCATACCGCTAACTAAAATCTTCGTTCTCATTATGTTTGCGTAAACAATCATTCCAAATCAATGCTAATCAACTCAAACTCTGGATTAATCGCCATTGCATAAACCGTGTTGCTTTCCACATCACCACACAAACGGAGCATCCGGAAAGGCATATTAATTATCTTTTTCAGGTTCAAATTGTAATCATAGACAAATAAGGAAGACGGAATGGAAGACATGTCACGTCCTTCTGTCTTTCGGTCCATAGTTTCTTCAACCTCATCGTCACGTTGTAGCAGAACTACATAATCATCGGTAAGAGCCATTTCCCAAGCCCCATGTTTGACACTCGGAGAGAACCGCAAATCACCTTCACTCACAGTATAGTCCCAATCTGCCCTTACTTCAGCAATCTTTAACCAGTTTTTCATCTCCTGATTACGATATACCGCAATATAAGGAAATCTATTCGTCGAATACACCAACAAATTCCGATGAGGATTATAGCCTATCTTGCCTTGGAAAATGTCATAAGGATTATTTATCTCATCAGTTATCGGACGCTCACCAAAAGCGACAGCAGGAATATCATTTGAATAAACGTGAAACAGTTTGTCCTTCATTGGGCACAAATAAAGCAACAGGTCATCACCCAGATGTAATAGGCTTGTCGCATTTCTTTCATTGAAATACTTACGTGCAGACGATTGGAACGACCCCTTCCCAGAAGAAAAACGATACAACACTTCCAATGGCTTCTCTACATCATTCAAGTAAAGCCCGCCATTGGGAGACAAGGAAAATTCCGGAGCTGAGAAGTCTTCAGGACCTTGTCCCAAATTTCCAAAACATGCCATTTCCTTTCCGGTCTGTACATCTATGGCATGCATAAAATTCTCAAAACCTCTGGCATCCTGCCAATACACTATCCCATCTTGATAAAGTATATTACCAGGCATACTGCTATAAATGCTGTCTGAAACAATTTTATAAGGTATCTCTTTTAGGCGAGTTACATTTTGATTTGATTCTCCACATGAACAGAATACAAAAAGTCCAATCAAGACAAATACATTAAAACATTTCATACTATTACCTTTTTTAATTTGTTTAACTTTCAATGCTGCAAATATATAAAAGATTTTGATTTTTGCGAAATCTTTTTCAGGAAGTTCAGACTCGCTAAGCATCAGGTAGTTACAATGAACTTCCGTGCTGAAGTTCCTGTACGATGATGTTTTTAGTGGGTGTTACCGAGATTTTTCGGGCAAGCCCTCAACAACACGTCTTCGCTTCGTTCTGGATGACAAGTACGAGGATGTTCAGACGGGAACGGCATTGCAAGCCTTTCATATTCAAGGAGTCTGAACTTCCTGAAGGTCTGAAAGCGGTTTTGTTTGAAATGCGTTATAGAGCTTCCGGCGAAAGCTTAGTAACGAATCGCAATAAGCTTATAGAGCTTCCGGCGGAAGCTTTAGGGGGTGATTGCACAAATAGTTTATTGAAGGAATTGTTGAAGAAGAATTTTTATTTCTTGCTGAAGCGTTCGTCGAATAAACTATTTCTGAAAACGTCAGCGCGAAAAAATAATTCGCGACGGCGAAATTATTTTTTGCGACGGCGTTTCATGCTACCGAGATTCTTCGCTTCGCTCTGGATGACAAACAGATTTTTTGTGGTGAAAGGAGTGAATGCAAAAACGGCTATCTTTCTGAAGAAAGACAGCCGCTCGTCATACTTTTACTGATTGTATTAGCCCAAGCTAATTGCTTCTGATGGACATGCATCTGCACAAGTGCCACATTCTGTACACATATCTGGGTCGATAGAATATTTATCACCTTCAGAGATTGCGCCAACTGGACATTCATCGATACAAGTACCGCAAGCGATACAATCGTCACTAATTACGTAAGCCATTTTTTTAGATTTTAATTATTAGTACTAATTGTTAGAGCAAAGATATATCTTTTTCTTCTTACTTTGGTACACCAAGGTTACAAAAATGGATAATTTGTACTTAATCTAAATACTTTCACTTCATCAAAGCCTGATACATAACCTGTTGGATGCGCGGACGGATATTTAGAGACATCAACGCCTTATGGTCGAACGGGCGGGGATAAATGCGGTTACTCAAGAAAACGAAAACCAGCCCGTTCTTGGCATCCGTCCATGCACAAGTACCCGTGAAGCCCGTATGACCCACCACTTCCAGAGGGGCCTCGTCGGCACATGGCCCCTTGCCGGGAGCCGCATCCGGCTTGTCAAAGCCAAGCCCACGGCGACTAAGGCGCGACTTGCGGTTCATAAAGAGCTGGCAGGTTTCCAAACTGAGATAACGTTTCCCGTCGTACTGCCCCATCTCGGCCAGCATCTGATAGACTTTACCCACATCGTGGGCATTCGAGAACAAGCCCGCATTTCCCGAAACGCCTCCCATAAAAGCGGCTATCTCATCGTGTACATATCCTCTAAGCTCTTTACGTCCACGCAGATAGTCCTTCTGCACTGTAGGCACAATCTGTTCGGGCTTGAAACGTGATAGCGGAGAATAAAGGGTGTGCTGCATACCCATCGGGGCATAGAATTCCTGATCCAGATACTTGTCCATCGGCATGCCGCTGATTTGCTCAACCATCTCCTTGAGCAATACAAAGTTCAAACAGCTGTAACGATAACGACGGTCACGAAGGGGAATTTCATCCGATGCAATCATTTCCAAGATGCGTTCGGGAAAAGCCGGATTCACGAAGACCCCTTCGGCCACCTGCAAGGGATATTCTTCCGAACGCAACAGGGAGACATACTCGTCCTTGTACTTGAATTCATCGACCACATAAAGACGTCTGTCCACCTGCTGATGATGATTGGCATCCAGACGAGCCTTGAAAAAGGCACCCGTGTAGCTGGAGTCATTGATTGCCTCGCGATAAAAGGGCCACGAGCCAGGAAGTCCCGACTGATGATAAAGCAAATCCTCGATGGTGATGCGCCCCTTCGGGCTACCTTGCAAAACGGGTACATACTTGGATATGGGGTCGGTCAGGCCAAACTTTCCCTGATCATAAAGTTTCATCACAGCCAACAAAGTGGCGGTTGTCTTGGTCAGCGAAGCAATATCGTAAATGTCGTCCGAAGTCACCTTGCGGGAGTCACCATAAGTAAAGGTACCGAAACACTTGTCATAAACCGGTGCTCCATCCTTCAATATCAGTATCTGGCAACCGGGATATGCCTTGGCCTTTATACCTTCGAGCGCTATTTCGTCGATCCTTGCCAGCACGTCGGCATTCATTCCATAGTCTTCCGGGCGATAGACTTTGGTGGTCTTCAAATCGACAACCACCCCCTCACCCGGCTTGCGATAGTCCTTGACTTCCACGGACAAGCGTCCGGTAGCTTTCTCGCGTCCCATCAGCACATCGGCCACGAAGTGCTGTACGGCAACAGAGCCTGAATGTCCCATAACTACCGCAGCGGCTTTCTTCCAATTGTTACCTTTATTATAGATACGCTTCATGGGAGTAAGATACACATAAACCAAAGGCAAGCGTGCCGACAAGGTGTTCAGCATCGACTGATAAGCCGCATATTTTTCGGTATGAATGGCTACAATCACCTTTTCGTAATTGCCCAGACGCTTGCTTATCGAGGTTATGGAATCCGGATGTGCCTGTATGCAATCCACCTGCATATATTTCTTCAGCTGATTGCAGAACGCCTTTCCTTTAGCAGGCATGCCAATATTCAAGACGGCCACCTTCTTCTGATCGACATCCAAAGGCAGAATACCCCCATCGTTGCTTACCACCGTCACAGCTGCCTTCTCCAATCGGTCCATCAATTGCTGTACACCCGGATGATTCAATCTTTGCTCCAATCCGGAAAGCTGCACGAACTGCCGTTGATGAAGCCCCAAAGCATACTTGAACGTCAATACCTTGCGACATTTTTCAGTAATCTGCTCTTCCGTGAGCTGACCGTTCTTCACGGCATTCAGCACACCATCCAATTCACGCTTCAGATTTCGTGGGGCCAAAAGCATATCATTGCCGGCAATCAAGGTTTGGGCACATAGGTTTGCATTGTTTGATATGCCCTTCATTTCCAAGGCATCCGTAAAGGCCAACCCCTTGAAGCCCAATTCATCCTGCAAAAGGCTAAGAATTTCCGTGGATATGGAAGCGGGCTTCTTGCTGAATGCCGGCACTTCCAAATGTCCTACCATGATGCCTCCCAAACCTGCTTGTATTGCTTGTCGGAATGGATACAATTCAATGCTGTCCATCCGTTCGCGGCTGAAGTTCAAGACAGGCAAAGCTTTGTGCGAATCGACGTTTGTATCGCCATGCCCTGGAAAATGTTTGCTGACAGACAAAACGCCTCCTTCTTCCAGTCCACGGGAATATGCGATTACCTTATCTGCCACATTTCGAGGATCTCCACCAAAAGAACGTGTATTGATTACGGGGTTCAACGGATTGTTATCCACATCGGCAACGGGAGCAAAATTGACATGCACTCCTATCTCACGACATTGTCTGGCTACCTCCAATCCATATTCATACAACAATTCATTATCCTGAATGCAACCCAACACCCGGTTCTTCGGGAAAGAAGGTGTTCCCTTGAGGCGCATGGCCAGTCCCCATTCACCGTCGAAGGTCATCAGCAACGGTGTCTCGGCCATTTCCTGGGCAAAGTTGGTAAGCACAACCTGCGTACTCAATTGCCCGCCTGAAAAGAGGAGACCACCTACCTTATATTCCTTGACCGCATTCCTGATATTCCTCCGGTTAGGTTCCGTATCCTGAGGAGCTACGGTATGTATAAACAGCTGACCTATTTTTTCCTTCAGGTTCATTCCCTGCAAACGGGTTTCTACCCACTCCTTACACTCCTGGGAATCAGCTTTTCCTTTGGTCAACAAAGTGGGAGCTTGTGCCCACATTGTAGCCATTATACACCAAAAACAGATGGTGACACTTATTTTTTTCCACTCCATAATGATTACTTTTCAAAAATTTCGCCCAAAAATACGCAAAAAGCCACATAAAGCCAACTATCCTTCAAAAAAAATACAACAAAGAAATTTGCCATCCCAATAAAAAAGCGTACCTTTGCACCGCTTTCCGCGCAATCGCTGTCATGAAGAGTTACTTGATATGTTGCGTTGGTAACGATAAACAATTTAATAATTAACAAACAATGGATTTAATTAAAATTGCTGAAGAAGCATTTGCTACTGGCAAGCA
>JAFQBF010000069.1 GCA_017416735.1 Bacteroidaceae bacterium
AGACGTACGTACACCACTGACGGAACTGGGTGGCACGGACGGAGTTCACCCGATAGCCCACGGAGATGATGGCATCGAGGTTGTAGAACTGAGTTGTTCGTTTCACTTCTCTGTCTCCTTCCATTTGAACTACCGAAATTTTCTCGGTTGTTGCCTCCTTGTCCAGTTCACCCGAAGCGAAGATATTCTTCAGATGCACACCCACATTGTCCGTCGAGCAATCAAACAATTCCGCTATCACCTTCTGCGTAGCCCAAATGGTATCGTCCTTATACACCACCTGGATACCATTCTCCTTACCCTCCAACTGGAAGATAAGAAACTCGGCCGTACTATTTCTTATTTCAAATTTCTTTGCCATCTGTATTTGTCTTAATGCGGTTAAGAAGGTGTAGTCAGTAAGTCAGTAAGTCAGTAGTTTTTTCTGACTACGCCTTTGCCTCCTCCAGCTCCATCGAAACCATTTCCCACTCTTCTACCACGGCATCGAGCTCCTTCTTCAGTTGCTGATGACGTTCGTAGAGCTTCATGTCAGAAGCACCTTCGGGAGTGGCCATTTGAGCCTCAACCTCAGCGATTTGCGCCTCTATCTTCTCGATGCGTGACTCACAATCCGCTACCTGTTTTTCGAGCTTCTTGATTTTCTTGTTCAGCTCCTTCTGAGCCTCGTAGGAGAGCTTGTTCTCGTTCACGGCCACGGGTTCTTCCTTCTTGATGGATGCCGTTGGCGAAGTGGAAAGCTGGAGTTCGTTGAGGTTTTCTATCTTCTTCTTTTGGAGGAAATCGTAGATGCCGCCGATGTGCTCGCGCACCACTCCCCCACCGAATTCATAGACCTTGGTCACGAGTCCGTCGAGGAATTCACGGTCGTGCGACACGACGATGACCGTTCCGTCGAAGTCGCGGATAGCGTCCTTCAGCACGTCCTTGGAGCGCATGTCGAGGTGGTTGGTAGGTTCGTCCAGGATGAGGAAGTTCACGGGTTCCAGGAGGAGCTTAATCATCGCCAGTCGGCTCCGTTCGCCTCCGGAGAGCACCTTCACCTTCTTGTCCGATGCCTCGCCTCCGAACATGAACGCACCGAGTATATCGCGTATTTTCAGTCTCACATCGCCCTTTGCCACATAGTCGATGGTATCGAACACGGTCTTGTTCTCGTCGAGCAGTTGTGCTTGATTCTGAGCGAAATAGCCTATCTGCACGTTGTGCCCCACGGTGAGCTTTCCTTCGAATGGAATCTCGTCCATGATACACTTCACGAGGGTGGATTTCCCTTCGCCGTTCTTGCCCACGAAAGCCACCTTCTCGCCTCGCTTGATGGTGAGGTTCACATCGTGGAACACCGTTTGCGCCCCGTAGGCTTTCTTCACGTCCTCGCAAATGATGGGGTAATCGCCCGAACGCATGGCGGGCGGGAACTTCAAGCGCAGGTGGGCATTGTCTTCTTCATCGACCTCGATGCGCTCTATCTTTTCCAGTTGCTTGATGCGGCTCTGCACCTGTACGGCCTTGGTGGCCTTGTATCGGAATCGTTCGATAAAGTCCTCAGTATCTTGGATTTGCTTCTGTTGGTTTTCGTAGGCACGGAGCTGTTGTTCACGGCGTTCCTTGCGGAGCACCACAAACTCATCGTACGCCACCTTGTAGTCATAGATGCGTCCACAGGAGATTTCGATGGTGCGGTTGGTCACGTTGTTGATGAAGGCACGGTCGTGCGACACGAGCACCACGGCACCGGCATTGACCTTGAGGAAGTTTTCGAGCCATTGGATGGACTCGATGTCGAGGTGGTTGGTAGGTTCGTCGAGGAGGAGCACATCCGGTCGTCTGAGGAGGAGTTTCGCCAACTCGATACGCATGCGCCATCCGCCACTGAACTCGGAGGTAGAGCGATGGAAGTCCGCACGGCTGAATCCCAAGCCCATGAGCGTACGTTCTATCTCGGCTTGATAGTTCATCCCTCCCATCATCTGGAAGCGCTCGTTTTCGTGCGTAAATCGGTCTATCAGTTCGTGGTAACTTTCTGATTCATAATCGGTACGGTCTGCCAATTCCTGATTGAGCCGGTTGAGGTTCTCCTGCATCTCGAAGATGTGTTCGAATGCCATTTCGGCCTCCTCCATCACGGTGCGCGTATCGCTGAGAATCATCACCTGCGGCAAATATCCCACGGTGATTTCCTTCGGCATGGCCACTACGCCCGAGGTGGGTTGTTGCATCCCAGCCAAAATCTTGAGCATGGTGGATTTGCCCGCCCCGTTCTTGCCCACGAGGGCGATGCGGTCGCGCTTGTTGATAACGTATGATACATCCTCGAAGAGAGGGGTTACTCCAAATTCTACCTTCAAATTATCTACTGAAACCATTGTCTTCCTTTTTAAGCGATGCAAAGATAGTCATAAAAAAGTGTGAAACCACCGAGAAAACCTTAAAAATATGCTAAAAAACATGATTTTTCACCCAAAATATTTGCAGATACCGAAAAAGTCCGTACCTTTGCACTGTGTTTTTCATAGTATTAGATTTAAGGTTAACAAAGGTTGGAGCAAGGCGTTGCTCCTTTTTTTATGTCCGTACCCCTCGCATCGCTTGCTTATATCAAAAAAAATGACGATTTTTGCTCCTAAATAAATAATGTACTATATGAAGAAACAATTTTTACCGCTTATGCTATTGGCATCTGCTATCTGCTCGTGTTCAGAGAAGCAACCTGAAACTACCGAGCCAATGATTACCAAGACCGAAATCCAAGTGGAAAATGGTCAGTTCACTCCCGAAATCATGCATCGTCTGGGCAAGGTGGGCGACGTGCAAGTATCGCCCGACCACTCCAAGATTCTCTATGGCGTGACCTACACCAGCATCGAACAGAACAAGGGCAACCGCGAACTCTACCTCATGAACGTGGACGGTTCGGGCAACGTGAAGATTACCAACACTCCAAAGAGCGAATCGAACGCCCGTTGGTTGAGCGACTCACAAATCATCTATATGCGTAGTGGCAAGCTCTATACCGCTACCATCGAAGGTGCCACCCTCAAGAACGAAACCGAAGTAGCCGGTGCAGAAGGTATGGAGAGCTTCGAACTCTCTCCGGCAGGCGACAAGCTCATGTTCATCAAGAGCGTAAAGGCTGCCCAGAAGCCGACCGACATCTATCCCGACCTTGCCAAGTCATCGGGCAGAACTTATACCGACTTGATGTATCGTCACTGGGACCATTTCGTGGAAGAAGTGCCTCACACTTACGTAGCTACATTCGATGGCAAGCAAGTATCGGGTGTAACTGATATCCTCGCTGGCGACAAGGCCAACCCGGAAACAGCTGACAAGAAGTTCGAACTCCCTACCCTCCCGTTCGGTGGTCTCGAACAGCTCGCCTGGAGTCCCGATGGCAAGTACATCGCTTATTCATGCCGTAAGTTGGCAGGTCGCGACTATGCGTTCTCTACCAACACCGACATCTATCTGTACAATGTAGAAACCGGTGCTACCCAGAACCTCACCGCAGGCATGATGGGTTACGACACCGACCCGCTCTTCTCTCCTGACGGCACTCAGCTTGCCTTCGTGAGCATGGAAAGAGACGGATACGAAGCCGACAAGAAGCGCCTCTTCGTCATCGACATGAACAAGGCACTCGCCAACCTGGATGCCAAGGATTTCCGTGGCTACATGAAGGAACTCACCACCGACTATAAGTACAATGTAGAAGCCATCACATGGGCTCCGAAGGGCGACAAGATTTACTTCAACTCTTGCGTCAATGCCTTGACCGCTCTCTTCTCAGTGGACGTAAACAAGAAGGTAGGCCTCCCTATCGAGGACAACGAAGGCACGGGTTATCTCCCTGCATCGTATGGTGACGGCATCCGTCGTATCACTTCCGCCGAAGCGTTGTACGACTTTGATGGTGTATCTATCATCCCGAACGAAATCGGCGAAGTGGCTTCTTTGATTACGACCAACAAGTGCATGATGCGTCCGGCTGAAATCGTGAAGGTGGACCCTGCTACCGGCGACTTCCAGGAATTGACCTTCGAAAACAAGGAAACCCTCGACAAGCTCGACACTCCACTCATGGAACAACGCTGGATGACTACCGTGGATGGCAAGAAGATGCACACTTGGATTCTCTATCCTCCTCACTTCGACAAGACCAAGAAGTATCCGGCTATCCTGATGTGCTTGGGTGGCCCTCAAGGTACTATCAGCCAAGGTTTCTCCACTCGTTGGAACTATCGTTTGATGGCTCAGCAAGGCTACATCGTTATCCTCCCGAACCGTCGTGGTACCACCGCCTTCGGTCAGCCATGGTGCGAACAAATCTCGAAGGACTACATGGGCTTGAACATGCAGGATTATCTCTTGGCCGTGGACAACATGAAGAAGGAACCATACGTGGGTAAGGTAGCTGCTACCGGTGCCAGCTATGGTGGTTTCTCGGTTTATTACTTGGCAGGTATCCATCAGAACCGCTTCTCGGCACTCATCGCTCATGCCGGTATCTTCAACCAGGAACACATGTACATGATGACCGAAGAAATGTGGTTCCCGAACTTCGACAACGGTGGTGCTCCATGGGACGGCACTCCGCAAACCAACCGTCACTATGGCAACTCGGCTCACAAGCTCATCAAGAACTGGAACACTCCGATTCTCGTGACTCACGGCGAAATGGACTACCGCGTACCAGTTGACCAAGGTATGGCTGCATTCAACGCGGCTCGCATGATGGGTGTGGAAGCCAAGCTCCTCCTCTTCCCGGAAGAAAACCACTGGATCTTGAAGCCACAGAACTCCGTTCATTGGAATCGTGAATTCTTCGCATGGCTGGATAAGTATTGCAAGGAATAAGCATAAAATAAAATGGAGAAGTTTTTAAAGCTTCTCCATTTTTTATTCGCCTCATCGTCCTTAAACAAAGTTTGTTAAAACGGCTGTTGCTGTTCTGATAAAAATATCGTAAGTTTGCAAATACAATGAGATTCTGTACGTTCATAGCGATTTTTTGTTGTATGATAGGCATGTCCAATTGTACGGCTGTAAAATCTTCCGACAAATGGAAGATGGATGACTGTTTGTGTCTGGCCGATTCTTTCCGGAAGGTTGGAATAAAGGATTCGGCCTTGTTTTACTTCAAGCAAGCAGAACGTATGTTGGCAGATACGGCTTCCGTTTCATCCCGTTATCATATTTACCGTTCTTTGGGTGAGTTGAATCAGGAAACATTCAATCCAGCGTCGGCCAAAGATTATTATCACCGTGCCTTGAACTTACCTTCCTTGAATGGAAATGACAGTATCCCTCTATTGTATCACTTACTTGGCATCTATTATTATGAACAGAAGGAAGACAGTATGACTTGGTGTTTCAACTCAACATATTCCACTTTAGACTCAATAGGCAAGGATTATTATTTTTCGTTTTTCTCTGTTTATTCCAATGAATTGTGGGGGCATAACAGCGAAGCGACCAAAGAACACGCCATCCGTGCCATGAAATGTGCTTCATGGGCAACAGCTGCAGCCGATGTGTCCATGATTAACAGGTTGCAAGACAAATATGGGAACTTACAGATAACGGACAGCATTTGTGCGATGGTCAATGAGATTGAAGACTTGCCCCGTAGAGCCAATTTGAATTACCTGTTGTACAGAGAGGCTATCCGATACAAGATGTACCCTTTGGCCACCCGGCTTTCCCGCCGATATATAGCTGATATAGATTCTTTCATAACGGTCTTTACGGAAAACAAACTGAAGGATTGGGAAGAAAAATATGCTCATTCCGAACTCCAACATACGTATGCAGAAACCCGCAGCCGATGGTATGCCACCATCCTGATAAGTGTATTTGCTTTCATGTTGACAGGAACAATGGTCATCCTTTTCCTACGTTGGCAAAGGAAACACTACCAAAAAGAATGGCAGAGCCACAAGATCCAAATCCATGTCTTACAGGAACGGATTGACTCATTGAATGAGAAAGTGAACCGAAACACCGGACAACAAGAGTACACCCGACAACTGCAACTTGAGATGGATGAACTGAAAGAAAAGAAACGTCAAAATGAAATCCGTATCCGACAGCTGGAAACCATCTATCGGGTAAAAGGGGATGCCCTGTCCACTCAGGATGCCGAAGCCTTTCAGGTGTTCCGTCGGATTATGGACAAGCATGTTTACCATCCGGCATCCGAACGCCATTTGCTCCAACACTGGATGAACCTTGCCCATCGGGATTTCGCCATTCGTCTGGATGTGCGTTGCACGGATTTGTCCGACCGCGAAAAGGACATCTGTTATCTGGTTGCCTTGGGATTGGAGTTCGACCATATCGCCAAGACATTGGATGTCCAGTCACGTTCGGTGGACAGATACATCAGCACTATCTGCAAGAAGTTAGGATTCGAGAAGGGTAACAAGAAGCTTTTCGCAGAGTTTATGGCCGGGTGGAGATAGAAAGCCTCTCTTTTTTTGGTGCAGAAAATCTCATTTTTGCATTTATTACTTCATTAAATCTTTATAAAACAAGCACTTATACTATCTCAAACTTTTCAGCACCATCCATTCTTCATTACAAGATATTCCCTAATTTTGCTATTGGAATAAATTTCTGATAAAGCAAAAAGATGAAAACAAATGTATGGATTTTGGCCATCAGTGCCGTATGGATGTTCTTGTCCTGTGCTTCGGATAAACAAGAAGCGCTGGTTACAGTAGGTGATTGTATAGTGATTCCTTTTGAAAAGGGAGTGGGAAATGTAAGGCCTGTCAAATTGAGCGACATTGCCGAGAAAGTGGTATTCGTTCCTTTGGAAACAACGGATTCTTCTTTGGTCGCCCGACAGATGCTCAGCCATATTCGTTTGGCCAACGGACGTATCTATGTACCCTGTTCGGAAGGTCTGTTGACTTTTGACGAGAAGACGGGGAAATTCTTACATCGCATATCCCGCAAGGGACAAGGACCCGGTGAGTATGCCAGTATCCGGGGAATTGAGGTGTGCGAAGGCTCCGATAAAGTACATATTTTCAGTAGCGAGAAAGTCCTGACTTTCCAATCGGACGGTAAGTTCCTGACCCAATATGCCAAGCCGGGTGGTTGGGCTACCTCGGTCATGCAGGACAGTCTTTGCTTGTCTTTCATTATCAATCACACAGGTCAGCAGAAGTATCGTCTATTGATAACTGATGAACAGGCAGATACCTTGCAGTGTTTTCCGCAATACGACCGTTTCAGAGTTCCTGGTGGAGTAAATTGGAGGTATCATCATAATCAGGAACGCTATTTTTATACCTATAAGGATGAATATGTTTTCCGTGATTACTATTGTGATACTCTTTTTACGGTAAAACCGGACAAGTTGGTACCTCGTTTCCGTCTCGAAATGGGGAAATATGGACTCCCCAAAGACTTGCGTCTAGAATCGGTCATGATGTCTGTTGAACGCAACAATGCTTTGGCAAAGGCAAGGAAATACTTTCGACCTAGTGTGTTTGAAGGTGGACGATTCATATTGATGCCTTATACTACATGGGATATTTCCCAACCCCAGAATATTGTCTTCCAATATCTATTATTTGACAAACAGACAAAAAAATGCTTGAAGATAGAAAATGACGCAATCATAAATGATATGGTGGGCAATCTGCCTTTCCGGCCTGTAGCAAGGGTAGCCGACAATGTGTTGATGGCTTGGTTGGAAGTATCCTATTTGCAGGAACAGATGGAAAAAGGAATACAGCTTCCCGACGGGTTGAAACGTATGAAGGATGATGACAATGCCATATTGATGTTAGTTTATTTAAAGGATAAATGATGGATAATCAAATGATAAACCTAATAAAAGAAACAACGATAATGAAAAAGAACGTTTTATTCTTATTCTTGATACTGACCTTATCGGCTTGCATCAATCAGCCTAAAGCACCGACGGATTCCACACTCCCCGTTCTTGATTTGACCAAGGACTATCCAAAGATGGAACTTGACATCCACGACATAGCGGATGTAGAGTATGTTGCGCTCGAAACGACCGATGAATCTCTCCTCGGTTATGATCTGCTTTATGCCATTTCAGATAAATATATTGTATCATTAGGAACCGTCGTAGATCCGGTCATTCATATATTCGACAGAAAAGGAAAATATTTGTCCAAGATAGACAGGTATGGTAAAGGACCGGAAGAGTATGTCAACATATATAATACCTCCATTGATTTTGACAACGAAGAATGCTACGTTTATGACTGGGACAGACAACAGATACAAGTATATACCTTTACAGGTCAATGGGTACGTACAATCAAGACAAAGGAAGAATTCATTTATAGACATATGTTCAGTTATAACCAGCAATATTTGATAGCCTACAATAATTTACATGATTACAACAACGTGAAAAACTTTCCGGACGACAAACGTCCTTATCATTTGATAGACAAGAAGACGGGAAAGCATACATCGCTGGATTTAGTCATAGAAAATAAGGTAAGCAGAACCCTCAGGAAAGGGCATGATGCTTTTGAGTCCATGCTTATAATCCGTACAATTGTTGCCAATGACAAGGATATGTTGATTGCCGATTTCGGTTTGGATACGCTATATCAATATAAGGAGAACAAGCTTGTTCCGATAGCCGTCCAATATCCACCAGTACATAGCGATGACGAACCTTTGATTATTGCACCCGAAATTTACACAGATTCTTATCTGTTCTTCAAGCCCGTACGTATGAGATACGTACCAGACGATGTTCTTAAGCCTTATTGGGATGCTCCTTATTTGATGTGGAATAGAAAGACGAATGCAATAATGGAAGTAACAAAATGGAAGGATGTTAATTATCCCAATGAAAGAAATGGTAGATTTCGTATGATTGACCAATGTAATCTACCCAACAACATTCATTTTCGATATGATGCAGAAAAGCTTTGCGAAAAATATGAGGCCGGAATACTGAAAGGCGAATTGAAAGAAGTGGCTTCCAAATTGAAGTTTGATGATAATCCGGTGATTGTTATTTGTAAACTAAAATAAACCATGAAACATTTATATCTGTTACTTCTCAGTTGCATGGTCATTTCTTGTACAGAAATGAGAACAGTTACGACACTGGACGATTGCGATGTTGTGGCTACCAAGAAAAATGAAAACTTAATAGTATGCAAGCTTGATGCTGTCAAGCAAACAATAGCATTGCCATTCAGCGAGTTGTTCAAGGAATGGGGATTGGTAAAGCTGGAAAACACATCAAAAGAAATCATGGTGGGGCCTGACCAAAGAATATTCATTTCCGATAATTACATCCTGATATGGGGTGAAAAGAATAAGGATATGTTGTTGTTTGACAAGCACGGAAAATTTCAAAGGCGTTTCGGTCAACCGGGGCAAGGACCTGGAGACATTGTGGGACAGCTTGCACATACTCAAATCGACGAAGCAAACGATGCCATTTATTTCTCTGATTTCAATCCGAAACGTATCAGTAAATATCAGTTAAGTACAGGTAAACATTTGGGTGAATATCCTATTGACATAAAAGGTATGGGCAAATTCTTTTTAGACATAGACAAACAATTATTGACAGTTGCTTGTGCCGGTAAACTCAATGATTTCAAAATCTGCACGCAAAAACTAAATGGAGAAAAGGTAAAAACAATACAAAATAATTTTGACGAAGCTGGTTGGCGAGAGGTATTCTTATGGAACAATGATGATGATATATTGTACTATAATTATGAGTTGCCAAGGGAAAAGGATTCACTCTATCATTATGACATTAGTAGCAACAAACTGATTCCGTACTTTTCCATTGATTTTGGCGAAAAAATACCCGATCATCGTTATTTCGTAACCAACCAATATTACATCGGAACCGTCAATGATAAATTAGAGATGAGTCCAGGCTATACGGCTTATCCCGAAAAATGGCTTTTTATAGACAAGCATTCATTGAAAGGCGCTTATGCCCGTCTCGTTCTCGACCGTTATGGAGACTTGGATGTGACAGAAGTGAGTCCATGCACGATGTTCGGAGATTATTATGCTACGATACTGATGCCGGATAGGTTAGAAGAGTTGTGCCGGAAAGCATTGCTTGAAAACACAGACTTGCCCGCAGAAAGTAAAGAAGAATTGCAGGAGTTACTTGACAACATCGGAGAAGATGACAACTGTTTTGTATTATATGGAAAAATTAATTAGAAAAAATAAGAGGGCGTTCATTTCGACACCCTCTTTATTCTTTTATTACTCTTCCGTATAGCGTTCAATGGTCTGCGCACGGTCAGGACCTACCGAGATAATCTTGATAGGAGTTTCGAGCTGCTCTTCCAAGAAAGTGACGTATGCGTTGAATTCTTCGGGGAATTCGTCTTCGCTGGTCATCTTGGTCATGTCGGTTTTCCAGCCCGGCAATTCCACGTAGATAGGTTCTACACCTTCGGTGATATCGTACGGGAAGTAATCCACTTCTTCGCCATTTACATTGTAAGCCACACAAGCCTTGATGGTATCGAAGCCATCGAGCACGTCGCTCTTCATCATAATCAAGTGAGTCACACCATTCACCATAATAGCGTACTTCAATGCCACGAGGTCAATCCAACCACAACGGCGTTCGCGTCCGGTCACGGCACCGTATTCATGACCGAGGTCACGGATGGTCTTGCCTGTTTCGTCGAACAATTCGGTCGGGAAAGGACCTGAACCTACACGGGTGCAATATGCCTTCATGATGCCATATACATTGCCAATCTTGTTCGGGCCGATACCGAGACCGGTACAAGCACCTGCACAGATGGTATTCGAAGAAGTGACGAACGGATAAGAACCGAAGTCCACATCAAGCAAAGTGCCTTGGGCACCTTCGCAAAGCACGCTCTTGCCTTCACGGAGCAAACCATTGATTTCGTGTTCACTGTCCACCAAGTGGAATTCACGGAGATAGTTGATGGCATCAAGCCATTCCTTTTCCAACTCGGTAATGTCGTATTCAAAGTTCATGCTCTTCAAAATCTGTTCGTGACGAGCCTTGGCTGCTGCATACTTCTGTTCGAAATTGCAGAGAATATCGCCTACACGAAGACCGTTACGGCTTACCTTGTCGGTATAAGTAGGGCCGATACCCTTACCTGTGGTTCCTACCTTGGCATCGCCCTTGGCTGCTTCGTAAGCCGCATCGAGCACGCGATGGGTAGGCATAATGAGATGAGCCTTCTTGGAAATGTGGAGACGTTCCTTCAACGGATGGCCACTGGCTTCCAATGCCACGGCTTCGCCCTTGAACAACAACGGGTCGAGCACCACACCATTACCGATGATATTTACCTTGTCACCCTGGAATATTCCCGAAGGAATAGAACGGAGCACATACTTCTGGCCTTCGAATTCCAACGTATGACCTGCATTGGGGCCACCCTGGAAACGGGCTACTACATCATAACGGGGAGTCAATACATCGACAACCTTTCCTTTGCCTTCGTCGCCCCATTGCAATCCTAACAAGACATCTACTTTCATTGTTACTTTGATTTTATGTTATTTGTTTTCTTTCTTCTCTTTGCCCATGTACACTTGCTGCATACCCCATATATATATAAGGAATAGTGTGAAGCGGTAAACTTCTTCAGCTTTGTCTCGACAATGGCCTTCTTCAGGTTCTCGTCCTCAAGCTCCGTCACCTTGCCACACTCGGTGCAAATCATGTGATGATGGGTCTCGTTCTTATAGGCACGCTCATACTGGGAAGAGTTTCCGAACTGATGACGAATGACCAGATTGGCATCCAGCAACAAGATGATGGTGTTGTAGAGTGTCGCACGGCTCACCCGGAATTGTCCTTCATCTTCCATCGAATGATAGAGCGTATCTATATCGAAATGTCCCTTAATGGTATAAATCATATCAAGTATGGCATACCGTTCGGGTGTCTTGCGATGCCCGTTCTTCTGCAAATACTCAGTCAACATTTGCTTTACCGTCTCTTTGATATTTTCTTCCATAAAGGTTTTCCTTATTCAGCCTTCAAAGTTAAAGGTTTTTATGATAATTTGAAAGTTTAACGCAAAGATTCTGCCTCGAATTTTACTTCTTCTATCAAAGCGGCCACTTCACGTCTGTCCGAACCGGCCAACGGATGCAGTATTTTCAGGAGTTTGCGGGCATTTTCCCCTTTTTGGCAAGCGTACTTGCCCAAGGCCGTAGAAGCCGAACGGCACACCAATCCCGATTCTCCCTGAAGAGCGGTCAAGGCTTGGTCGAGGAATTCATTCTCAGCCCGTTCGTTCAGCTCGCCACCCTTCATCAGCAGACGGGCCATCAGCATATATCCACAGAACTGGAAGTATTCACCTTCGTCGGCCATCCATTGGAAGGCCTTGTCCGAGGCATAAGGCAAATGCTGGAAGAGATTCATGCATGTCAATTCGGCTATTTCGGGATAGCGCATGTCTTCCACCCAAATGTCAGCAATTTCGGGATAAAACGTCTCTACGGGTTGTAACAAGCCTGCCAAGATCTTGCATTCACGGATATTTTCCTTCCACAAGGCTTGCGCCACGTCGTGGTTCTTCTCGAACTTGGCGGCTATCTCTTTCAAGCGGGGAAGCTCGATGCCGAAATTCAGCTTGTAGTCGAGCCCCTTCTCACGCATACTTTGCGAAACGACTCCATTCATGTACAGACGGAATTGCTTCTTGATTTCCTTTATTCTTTCGGTTGTTTCCATTTTCATTCATTTCTTAACGGAAGATTGGCATAATCCTTGCTATAACGGAGCATTTGCTCGGCATAACCTTCTCCGTAACTGATTTTCACATCGACAATATCTCCTTCGGCATCGGTTTCGGGAGTATATACGGGATTGACGAAGCCTTTGTAGGGTGCCAATTTCAACTTTTCATAACGTGCCAAGACTTCGCGGTGCAATTCGGGGTCGATCTTCACGGCATAGTTTTCCACCAACTGGCGTGCGGCCTCGAAATCGCCTTCGCTCTTGATGCGCTGGATTTCACCCAAGAGTTGGCCGAAGAGCTGACGAAGCTTTTCGTAGTCGTTCACCTTCACGTATGTCTTGCCGTCTTTCTTCACCCACTCGGTCACTTTCTGGTCGGCTCCCTTCTCGAATGCCCACTTGGCGATGAGCTGGCGGTTACGCATGTGGGCTTCTTCCACATTGTTTCCCAACTCGATACGCACCAGCTGAGTCATCAATCCGTTCATCATGAAGGAGTAGTATTCAGCCTTGTAAGCATCGTCGTCGGGTGTCAAGCCAAGTTCCTGCATCTTGGCATCGGGCAAGTAATACAAGCCGAAGAGGTCGGCACGGGCTTCCTCGATGGTGGAGCCGTATGCCTTCAGCGCATCGGGGTCAACACCCGGCAACAATTGTCCCGAGCCATGACCGAGACATTCGTGGAGGTCGGTATGCAGGTCGCCCGTCAAGTCACCATACTTTTCAAGGTATGCCTTCTCCACCTCGCTATATACGAATTCGTCCGTAAAGCCATTGCCACGGGCGGCCTTGTTGTAAGCATCGGTAATGTTTCCGATGGTGACCGACTTCGAGCCGTGCACGCTACGTATCCAATTGGAGTTGGGAAGGTTGATACCGATGGCGGTAGCCGGATACAAGTCGCCGGCAAGGATAGCCGCGGTGATAACCTTGGCCGATACGCCCTTCACTTCTGCCTTCTTGAAGCGCTTGTCCACCGGCGAATGGTCTTCGAACCATTGGGCATTGTCGCTGATGGTTTCGGTGCGCTTGGTGGCTACCAAATCCTTGAAGTTGACGATGGATTCCCAACTGGCTTTCATGCCGAGGGGGTCGCCATAGCTCTCGGTGAATCCGTTCACGTAATCTATCCGCGAATCCAAGTCCTTCAACCAAAGGATGGCATACTCGTCGAACGTCTTCAAGTCTCCGTCCTTGTAAAACTGGATGTTCTTTTCGATGACCGCCTTCTGTGCATCGTTCTCGGCCACCTCAAGAGCCTTTTCCAGCCAATAGACAATGGTGTCGATGGCTTGGCCGTAAAGCCCGCCCGACTTCCATACCTTCTCCTGCACCTTTCCGTTTTCCTTCACCAAACGGCTGTTCATACCGAACATGACGGGCGTCGGGTCATCCGGACACTTCATCTGTGCATAGAAGTCTTCGGCTTCCTGCTGGGTGACTCCTACGTAATAATTGGATGCCGAGGTCAGCACCAAGTCTTCGCCATCGGCTTGATTCACACGCTTGGGCATCACCTCGGATTGGAAGATGACGGGAAATATCTCTTCGCAAAGGCTCTCCAACGATTCGCCTTCGCGAATTGGAAATTTGCCTTCGCCAATGCTTTGCAACGCCTTCGCGAAAAATTCGGGCGTAAAGCCGGGCACGAACTTGTCGGCCGCATAATGGTGGTGTATGCCACTCGAGAACCATACGCGCTTCAAGTATGTTTCCATAGCCAGGAAGTTGGCATCCGTACGGTCACCTTGATATTCAGTATATACGGTTTCCAGCACCTTGCGGATAAGCAAGTTGTACTTTCCGTTTTGGTCGAACAGGATGTCACGTCCGTGAAGGGCTGCTTCCGACAAGTAATATACCAACTTTTTCTGATTCAAGGACAATTCCTCGAATCCGGGTACCTGATAACGGAGCAATTGCAAATCGGCAAACTGCTCTACTACATATTGAAAGGTATCTTTCTCCATTTCCGCCATTGTTTTCTTTCTCTCCTTTTCTGTGTAACAAAAAAAGGAAAACATCGGTTTTCCTTTTTTCTATCGTATATTTTTCTTTATTTCTTCGCCTTTGCAGCCAATACTCTCTTACGATATCCGTTTGGTGTTTCTCCTACGATTCGATAGAAAGCAGCATAGAACGACTGGCGATTGGCAAACCCGACCATCGCACTGATTTCTTCCACATTCTTTTCCGCATTCTTCTTGTCGGCCAACAAGCGCAATGCGTCCTTGATTCGATATTCGTTCAGCAAGCAAGAATAGTTCATACCAAAACGTGAGTTGACAACAGCCGACAGGTAACGGGTATTTGTCTGCAACAACTTTGCCAAATCCTTTGAAGAAAAATTAGGATCCTTATATTTCTTCTTCACGATAACGATATCAACAATCTTTTGGTACAACTCATCCGCCAATTCAGCGCGGATCATAGTTCGGTAAGCAGCATTTTTCTCGCGTTTTTCCCTTAAATTATATGGTAATTTCTTGGGCGCTTCAGCTACATTTTCGTTTTCAGTTTGTTTATAGTCCATCTCTGTTAGATTTATTAGGTTACATAAAATCCTATTTTCCCTACAAAATTGGTAATTTATTTTATACTATGCAATTTTTTTCACTCTTTTTTATGTATGGACGGATAGTTAGAACATAAAAAACAATACTTTCCCTACAAATTATCGTCATGAAGAAGATTTCACTATCTTTGTTTTCTAAAACAGACAGAAGAATATGCTACATACACTCAAGACTTATTTCGGTTACGATTCCTTCCGCCCGTTGCAAGAGGACATTATCAAGAACATTCTTTCACGGAAGGATTCAGTCGTCCTGATGCCAACCGGCGGAGGCAAGTCCATCTGCTACCAGCTTCCCGCCCTTCTGATGGAAGGAACGGCCATCGTCGTCTCTCCACTCATCTCCCTGATGAAGGACCAGGTGGAAAGTTTGCGGGCAAACGGAATAGCGGCACGTGCCTTGAACAGCAACAACAACGATACGGAAAACGTGATGCTCCGACGCGAATGCTATCAAGGGAAGGTGAAGCTGCTCTACATCTCGCCCGAACGCCTGCTGATGGAGATGGATTTCCTGCTGAAAGACCTGAAGATTTCCTTGTTCGCCATAGACGAGGCGCATTGCATCTCGCAATGGGGACACGACTTTCGTCCTGAATACACCCAACTGAAAGCTATCCGCGAGCAGTTTCCCCAAGTGCCGATTGTAGCACTCACTGCTACGGCCGACAAGATAACCCGTCAGGACATCATCAGGCAACTGGCATTGAAAGACCCGAAAACATTCATCTCGTCTTTCGACCGTCCCAACTTGAGCCTCGATGTACGCAGAGGTTACCAACAGAAGGAGAAGACACGCACCATCCTGGAGTTCATCTTCAAGCGCCCCGACGAATGCGGCATCATCTATTGCTTGAGTCGCGACAAGACGGAAAAGGTATGCGATATGCTCCTCCGCCACGGGGTGAAAGCCACCGTCTATCACGCCGGGCTCAGCGCCTCGGCACGCGACAAGGCACAGGAGGATTTCATCAACGACCGGGTACAAGTGGTATGCGCCACCATCGCTTTTGGAATGGGCATCGACAAGTCGAACGTGCGGTGGGTAATCCATTATAATATGCCCAAGAGCATCGAAAGCTTCTATCAGGAAATCGGACGTGCCGGACGTGACGGGGTGAAGAGTGACACCCTCCTCTTCTATTCCTTGGGCGACCTCGTGATGCTCTCCAAGTTCGCAATGGACAGTGGTCAGCAAGCCATCAACCTGGAAAAGCTCAACCGTATGCAGCAATATGCCGAATCGGACATCTGCCGACGACGCATCCTGCTCAACTATTTCGGTGAAACGATGGATCACGATTGCGGGAATTGTGACGTATGCAGGAATCCTCCCGAACGGTTCGACGGCACCATCATCGTACAGAAGGCTTTGAGCGCCATTATGCGGGCCGACCAACAAATCGGCACCCGTATGCTGGTAGCCATCCTCCGCGGGAACTACTTCGAGGAACTAGTGGAAAAGGGATATGACAAACTGAAAACCTTCGGTGCCGGACGCGACATACCTCAGCGGGATTGGCAAGATTACCTCCTCCAGATGCTGAATATGGGTTACTTTGAAGTGGCATACAATGAAAACAATCACCTGAAAGTGACCTCTGCTGGTGCCAAAGTCTTGTATGGACAAGAAAAGGCTATGCTTGTCGTCATCAAGCGGGAAAATAAAGAACCAAAAGTCAAAGGCCGAGGAAAGAAGAAAGAAGAAAAACCTTTGTTCAAAGTTCCTGTATCCGTACCTGTCGGCGAAGAGAATCCGACCTTGTTCGAAGAATTGCGTATTCTCCGCAAACGTCTGGCCGACCAGCAGGCCATACCTGCCTACATCGTCTTGTCGGACAAGACTTTGCACTTATTGGCCACCCAATGCCCTACCACTCTCGAAGAGTTCGGTATGGTGAGCGGTATTGGTGAATACAAGAAAGAGAAATACGGAAAAGATTTCGTGGAAGTCATCAAGCAAGTATTGGGCAAGTAAGCTTATCTGCCCTTACTTGCTTTCAATTTATCCTGCAACTGAGGACGGGGCACTCCCAACTCTATCGCCTTCTCGAAAGCGACATAGGCCTCGCGTTTCATACCTTGTGCCAGATAGATTTCACCACACATTACGTATATCTCCGCATCATCCGGTGTCAGTTTGGCGGCATTCTCCAAATCCAGCAATGCCATTTCCATAGAGTTCGCTTCCACTTCCAATTCGGCCCTCGCCTTCAACAAAGAAGCATCTTTCGGATAATCCACAATCAGACGATTGAATTCTTCCAACGCTTCCCGATAGCGCTGCAGTTTCTGATTGACCATCGCCATACCGATACGTGCCGTCTTGTCATCGGGCGAAATTTCCAGCAAATTCTGATAATCCGACCTTGCCTCCTGGTATTGGCGACGCCGCATATAGATGTAAGCCCGGAATTGCAAAGCCTCTTCATTCTTGGCATCTTGGTCAATGACTTCACAATAATCCACAAACGCCTTGTCCAGATAATCCAATTCCAAATACAAGGATGCTCTGTTCAGAAGCATCGTTATCGAATAAGGAGTGAGATTCAGAGCCAAGGAGTACGACTCCAAAGCCTCCTTGTTTCTGCCCATCCGCCGCTGAATGGTGCCCAAGTTAGAAAACAGCAAGGCATTCTTCATATTGGCGGGCTCCTTCTGCAAGGCTTGCTTGAACAATGTTTCGGCCTGATAAAGGCTATCTTTCTCCACGGCATCCATTGCACGAGCTATCAGTTCATCGTATGTCTGTGCGGAAAGCTGCAGACAACCACAGCATAATATAATGATAGATACAATTCTTTTCATCTTCGTTTATTTTAAGGTACAAAGGTAACAAAAAATCAGAAGGTTCGTTCCTATATCCAAACAAACAACGTATATTTGCGAAACATTAATATTTATAAAGATATGAAACAAGAAAAAGCCATATTTGCCGCCGGATGTTTCTGGGGCGTGCAACATCAGTTCCAACGGGTGAACGGAGTGATGAATACTGTTGTCGGATATACGGGAGGTCCCGAAGAGAATCCGAAATACCCCGAAGTAAAGGCACATCAGACGCATCACGTGGAAGCCATCATCGTGGATTACGATGCAGACATCGTGAACTATGAAGACCTCTGCAAGGTATTCTTCGAAATACACGACCCTGCCCAAACGGATGGCGTAGGTCCGGACATCGGTCCTCAATACCGAAGTGAAATTTTCTATCTGGATGAAGAACAGAAGCAG
>JAFQBF010000070.1 GCA_017416735.1 Bacteroidaceae bacterium
GTTTCGGTGATGGTCAGTACGATGTAGATGGCCCAAATCCACTTGGCGGTCACGTCAATGCGAGGGGTAATCTTGTCGAACTTCGGGCCGGTAGCTTCGGCAGCAAAGAGCTGGATACCCCCTACACCGAAGATGGGCAGTACGGCAATGGTAAAGATGACAATCCCCATCCCGCCAATCCATTGCGTCATACTTCGCCAGAAAAGCAGTCCATGAGGGAGCGATTCAATGTCGTCCAAAATGCTGGCTCCGGTGGTGGAGAAGCCAGACATCGTCTCGAAAAAAGCGTTGGTGAGATCGGGAATGTAACCGCTTATATAATAAGGTAACATACCGAAAATGGAAAAAATAATCCAAGCAAAGGTCACGACTACATAGCCGTCCTTGCGACTCAGCTTACGCTCGGCATCTTTTCCGGCATACGACAAAGGGATGCCCACGGTAATGGTCAATAGGGTGGAAAGGATGAAAGCCGCTATGTCCGGTTCCTTGTAGAAAATGGATAAGGCGGTACACAGCGAGAGAAAACCTGCCTCGATGAAGAGGAGGAATCCCATAATTTTGCTTATCATCTTCCAGTTAATCATCAGTTGAAGAATTTCTCAGCTTTCTTAATCATCTTTTCCAAACAGAATACCACTACGTGGTCTCCGGGTTGGATGATAGTGTTACCTGTTACCAACATACCTTCACCGTTGCGAATCATACCACCGATGGTGATGCCTTTGGGCAATCCCATATCCTTGATGGCTTTCTGGGTGATGCGCGAACCTTCCTTTACTTTGAATTCTGCCACATCGGCATTGGCAAAGGTCAGGCACTTCACGTTCGAAACGTCGGCGTCGAGCATCATTTGATAGATATGGCTGGCGGCAATCATCTTCTTGTTGATGACGGTACCGATGTCTAAGCTTTCCGCCATGCTGATATAATCAATGTTTTCCACTTCGGCCACGGTCTTGATGACTCCCATTCGCTTGGCCGCCAGGCAAGCCAGGATGTTCGTTTCCGAATTACCGGTCAGTGCCACGAAAGCATCGGTGTTCTTGATGCCTTCTTCCAATAACAAGTCGATGTCTCGTCCGTCTCCATTGATAATCATGATTTTGTCATCCACCAAGTCGGTCAGTCGGTGGCAACGTTCCAAGTCGCTTTCGATGATTTTGATTTGTATGTAATCGGGGATATATTGCGATGCCCGGACGGCAATGCGGCTTCCTCCCATAATCATCACACTGCGCACTTCGGGATAATGTTCCTTGCCTGCAATCTTCTGGATGTAAGGAATGTATTTCTTGGTTGTCGTGAAATAGACAATATCGTTCAGCTTGATCATGTCGTCGCCTCGGGGGATGATGGTCTCGTTTCCGCGTTTGATGGCCACGATGTGGAAGGGGATGTTGCGGGAACCTAACTCGAAAAGGGGAACATTCAGAATCTGTGCCGTCTCCTTCATCTTGGCTCCAATCAGAATCAGTGCTCCTCCGTAGAACTCCCACCATTGACGTATCCAGCTCATCTTGATGGCATCCACGATGTCCTTAGCTGCCAGCATTTCCGGATAGATGAGCGAGTTGATACCTGCCTGGGCAAAGAATTCCTTGTGCTTGGGCAGCAGATATTCATAGTTGTCAATACGGGCAAGCGTTTTCTTGGCTCCCAAATTGGTAGCAATCATACAAGCCGTCATATTACGGCTTTCCTCAGGAGTGACGGCGATGAAGAGGTCGGCATCTCCGACACCGGCGTTTTTCAAGGCCTGTATGGAGGTAGGCGAGGCACAGACGGTCATCAAGTCGAAGTTGGAGTCCATCTTGCTCAACTTGCTTTCGTCCTCGTCCATCAGGATGATGTCCTGTTTCTCGCTCGATAGGAGTTCTGCTAAATGGGTGCCGACTGCTCCGGCACCACCGATAATGATTTTCATATCCGTTGTATGTTAGAATGACAACAATATTTTCTTGATGCTTTCGGCATCCATCCCGCAGATTTGGTACAACTCTTTCGGTGTGCCGTGTTGCACGAAGCTGTCGGGGATACCGATGCGTCGGACAGTCGGTGTATAGCCGTGGTCGGACATATATTCTAAGATGGCACTTCCCATCCCGCCTTTCAGTACTCCGTCTTCAATCGTAACAACAAACTTGAAGTTTTGTCCGATTTCATCGAGCATTTCTTCATCCAACGGTTTCAGGAAACGGAGATCGTAATGGGCGATGTTCTTGCCGCTTTCGGCTTCGGCGGAGGCAATGGCTCTCATTGCTTCGTTGCCGATAGGCCCCAAAGTGAGAACGGCAATGTCCTTGCCTTCTTTCAACTTCCGTCCCTTGCCCACCTGTACTTCTTCCAACGGGCATTGCCAATCTACCAATACGCCTCGTCCTCTGGGGTAACGGATGGCGAAAGGCCCCTTGTCGGGCAGTTGGGCGGTGTACATTAACTTGCGGAGTTCGTGCTCATTCATCGGCGAGGCGATGGTGAGGTTGGGGATCGAGCGGAGGTATGCCAAATCGAAAGCTCCGTGATGGGTAGGACCGTCTTCGCCTACCAATCCGGCTCTGTCCAGACAGAACACCACATGTTGCTTGTGGATGGCCACGTCGTGGATGATGTTGTCGTATGCCCGTTGCATGAACGAGGAATAGATGTTGCAGAAAGGAATCAGCCCGTCCTTGGCCATACCGCCCGAGAAGGTTACGGCATGTCCTTCGGCGATGCCTACGTCGAATCCTCTGTCCGGCATTTCCTTCATCAGGATGTTCATGGAGCATCCCGACGGCATGGCGGGAGTGACACCTACTATCTTGTCGTTTGCCTTGGCAAGTTCCAATAGAGTATGTCCGAAGACTTCTTGATACAAAGGTGGCATACCTTCGGTATCGGTCACAATGCGTTCACCCGTTTCTTTGTCGAACTTGCCGGGGGCATGCCAGATGGTTGCCGCCTTTTCTGCCGGTTCGAAGCCTTTGCCCTTGGTGGTGTGGATGTGCAGAAGTTTGGGGCCTTGCATATCCTTGATGTCTTTCAAGACTTTGGCAAGGGCGTTCACGTCGTTTCCGTCAACGGGGCCGAAGTAGCGAATATCCATTCCCTCGAACACATTCTGTTGTTGGGTGAGCATCGACTTCAGGCTGTTGTTGAAACGGATGAGGCTCTTGCGGCGCTTGTCGTTCAGGATGCCCCACTTGTGCAACAGACGGGATACTTTGAAGCGGAAGCGGTTGTAGCTTTCCGAAGTCTGAAGATTCAGCAGATATTGGTTCATACCACCGACGCTTCGGTCGATGGCCATATTGTTGTCGTTCAGAATGATAAGCAGGTTGTTAGGGGTGGTCGAGGCATTGTTCAATCCTTCGAAAGCCAAACCGCCGCTCATCGATCCGTCTCCGATGACGGCTACCACGTGACGATTGTCTTCGCCCTTGTGCTTGGCAGCTACGGCCATACCCAAGGCGGCGGAGATGGAATTGGATGCATGTCCGCAGGTGAAGGTGTCGTATTCGCTTTCCTTCGGTGAGGGGAAGGGACGAATGCCGTTCAGCTTCCGGTTGGTGTGGAAGACATCCCGGCGTCCGGTCAGAATCTTGTGGCCATACGCTTGATGCCCCACGTCCCACACGATGCGGTCGTAAGGGGTATTGAATATATAATGTAGTGCCACGGTCAACTCGACAACGCCGAGGCTGGATGCGAAGTGACCGGGGTTGCACGATAGTTCATCGATGATTTTCCGTCTCAGCTCCTCGCACACCATTGGCAATTGCTCGGTCTTCAGCTTGCGCAAGTCGTCCGGCGAATCAATGTTGTTCAATAGTTTGTATGAATTTTCAAGTTCCATTTCTCCTATTCGTGATAAATGTTAGGCAAAAATAGCACTTTTATGTGTATTATGCTTATTTTTGTCGGTAAATTTTAGAAGAATAATAAAATAATGAATTTCAGAACGCAAGTAGAATTGCCGGAAAGGCAGACGGAAATCCGCCATTCAGAGCAAATTATGCTCTTTGGTTCCTGTTTTGCCGAAAATATTGGCAATTTGTTGTTGGAAAATAAATTCAGGTGCGATGTCAATCCTTTTGGCATTTTGTATAATCCCTTGTCCATAGCCGAGGCACTGGCGCAGCTGATGGAAGGTAAGATGTACACCGAATCCGATCTGTTTCAAGCCAACGGCTTGTGGCATAGCTGGATGCATCACGGAGACTTCTCGGCATCCACTTCCGGGGAGTGCCTCGAACGGATAAATGCCCGTTTGTCGAAGGCTTCGGAAACTTTGGCCTCGACCGATTGGCTGATGGTGACTTTCGGCACATCCTATATCTATCTTCATCGCGAGGCGAAGTTCGTGGTGGGCAATTGTCACAAGATGCCCGAAAAAACGTTTGCACGTTCGATGCCAAACGTCAGCGCGTTTGTGGAGAAATGGCAAGGCGTTTTGGAAAAACTCCGTCGCGTGAATCCGAAGCTGAAAGTACTCTTCACCGTGAGCCCCATCCGTCATGCCAAGGACGGGATGCACGGCAACCAGTTGAGCAAGGCGACCCTTCTGCTTGCCGTCGATGAAATATGCCGTACGTGCCCCGATTGTCACTATTTCCCCTCTTATGAGATTGTGATGGACGAGCTCCGCGACTATCGTTTCTATGCCGACGATATGCTTCATCCGTCGGCAAAGGCTGTGGAATACATCTGGGAATGCTTCTGCCGATGCTATTTCAGCGATGAGACGCAAGCCGTGATGAAGGAATGGGCGGACATCCGCAGAGGCATCAGCCATCGTCCGTTCAACCCCCATTCGGAGGCATATCGCGAATTTTTATCTCAAATTGTGTTAAAGATTGCAAGAATCAAAGAAAAATTGCCGTACTTAGAGGTGCAAAACGAAAAGGAATTATGCGAATCTCGATTGAAAACATTGTAAATCTCTTGAATGCCAATCGGATAGGTAACCGCGAAGCGGAAATCGATTGGATTCTGACGGATAGCCGTTCGTTGTGCTTTGCCGAAGAGACCCTCTTCTTCGCCTTGAAGACAAAGCGCAACGACGGACACAAGTATATCCCCGACTTGTACGAACGGGGCGTCCGTAATTTTGTGGTGAGCGAATTGCCTCAAAACTGGACAGAGTATGCCGATGCGAACTTCTTGCAAGTGCCTCATCCGTTGAAGGCATTGCAGCGCCTGGCCGAAAAATATCGTTCCCGTTTTGATGTGCCGGTGATAGGCATTACGGGAAGCAACGGAAAAACGGTGGTGAAGGAATGGATTTACCAGTTGCTTAGTCCTGAGCGTGTCATTACCCGTTCGCCGAGAAGCTATAATTCGCAGATAGGCGTCCCCTTGTCTGTTTGGCTCATGAACGAGCGGACGGAACTTGGTCTCTTTGAAGCCGGTATCTCCGAAATGGGAGAAATGGAGGCCCTTCAAAGCATCATCCGTCCAACGATAGGCATCTTGACCAACATCGGTGGGGCGCATCAGGAGAATTTCTACTCCGTACCCGACAAGTGTATGGAGAAACTGACCCTCTTCAAGGATTGCGACGTGGTGATATACGATGGCGATAACGAATTGATTGGCAGTTGTGTGTCTAAATCCTTGTTCGGCGCCCGTGAGATAGCTTGGTCGAAGAAGGACAACGAGCGCCCTCTGTACATCGAGCAGATAAAGAAGGATGTAGCTTCTACCACTATCCGTTATCGATACTTGGGAATGCCTAACGAATATACCATCCCGTTCATTGATGACGCGTCGATAGAAAATTCGCTTCATAGCCTTGCTGTGGCACTCTATATGATGCTTCCTGCCGAAAAAATTACCGAAAGGATGGCTCGTCTCGAACCTGTGGCGATGCGCTTGGAAGTGAAGGAAGGAAAGAACGGATGCGTGCTCATCAACGATAGTTACAACTCGGATTTGGCCTCGCTCGACATTGCGCTCGACTTTATGTCCCGTCGCTCGGAAGACAAGGGACGCAAGCGGACACTCATTCTTTCCGACATCTTGGAATCAGGACAAACCTCGAAGCTTCTCTATCGTCAAGTGGCAGAGCTGGTGCAAAACCGGGGAATCGATAGAATCATCGGCGTAGGTGAGGAAATACGTTCGGCGTCTTCCCGTTTCGATATGGAGAAACACTTCTTCCGCACTACGGAAGAACTTTTGGCTTCCGATTTGTTGGCCGGCTTGCGAAACGAAGTAATCTTGATAAAAGGTTCACGAAGTTTCCATTTCGATGACATCTCTGACCATCTGGAGTTGAAGGTGCACGAAACCATCCTTGAAATTAATCTGAATGCCTTGGTCGATAACCTGAATTATTATCGCGGTAAACTGAAATCTGAAACCAAGATGGTGTGTATGGTGAAGGCTTCGGCATACGGGGCAGGTTCCTACGAAATTGCCAAGACGTTGCAAGACCATCGGGTGGATTACTTGGCCGTGGCCGTGGCCGACGAAGGTTCTGACCTCCGAAAGGCAGGCATTACCAGTTCCATCATCATTATGAATCCGGAGCTTACGGCTTTCAAGACTATGTTCGATTATAAATTGGAGCCGGAAGTGTATAGCTTCAATTTGCTCAATGAATTGATTAAAGCGGCGGAGAAAGAAGGAGTTACCAACTTCCCGATTCACATCAAACTGGATACGGGTATGCATCGCTTGGGCTTCGCTCCTCAAGACATTCCCGAATTGATAGCCCGGTTGAAGCGTCAGACATCGGTCATTCCCCGTTCAGTGTTCTCGCATTTGGTGGGAAGTGACAGCACTCAGTTCGATGCCTTCACCCGTCGGCAGATTGAAACGTTCGAGAAAGCCGCCGAGGAACTTCAGAGCGCTTTCCCGCACAAGATTCTCCGTCATATCTGCAATACGGCAGGAATCGAACGCTATCCGGGTGCACAATTTGAAATGGTACGTCTCGGTTTGGGACTTTATGGGGTGAATCCCTTCACCAACAAGATGTTGCACAATGTCAGCACCTTGAAGACGACTATCCTCCAAATCCGTGAGGTTCCGCAAGAAGACACGGTGGGATATAGCCGGAAAGGGCGTCTTGAACGCAATTCGCGCATTGCCGCTATCCCTATCGGTTATGCCGACGGGTTGAATCGTCGTTTGGGCAATGGCAATGCCTATTGTTTGGTCAATGGCCAGAAGGCACCGTATGTGGGAAATATCTGTATGGATGTGTGTATGATTGATGTGACCGGCATCGATTGCAAGGAAGGCGACAAGGTCATCATTTTCGGCGATGACTTGCCGGTGACCGTATTGGCGGATGTTTTGGACACCATACCTTATGAAATATTGACGAGCGTTTCCAACCGTGTGAAGCGTGTTTATTATCAAGATTAAATGTTGAAGGATGAAAAATAGTTTGTTGATAGGCTTGTTTCTGTGTCTGTTCGCTTTCACGGCCTCGGCACAAAGTGCAAAATCTGTATCCATATTGGGCGATTCTTATTCTACGTTTCAAGGATTTGTCCAGCCGGATACGAATTGGGTGTGGTATTTTGACCCGGCAAAGACAATGAATACGGATGTCACTTCCGTCCGCGAAACCTGGTGGCATCAGTTCATCAAGAAGAATGGCTATCGTCTTTGCGTGAACAACTCCTTCTCGGGCTCAACCATTTGCAATTCAGGCTATAAGCGCGATAAACCCGATTTTGCCGATTATAGCGACCGCTCGTTCGTGACCCGTATGGACAATTTGGGATGTCCGGACATCATCTTCATCTTCGGAGGAACCAACGATGCCTGGGCAGGTTCGCCGATAGGGGATTATAAATACGAAGGATGGACGAAGGAAGATTTGTTCTCTTTCCGTCCGGCCATGGCGAAGATGTTGACTCATATGGTTGACCGTTATCCGAACGTGGACATTTATTTCATCTTGAATGACGGTTTGCGTGAGGAAATCGGTGAGTCGGTAAAGACCATTTGTGAGCAACTTCAAGTGCCTTGCATTGAGTTGCAGGGGATAGACAAACTCAATGGTCATCCGTCGGTGAAGGGGATGGCGCAGATTTGTGAACAGATAGAAGCTTTTTTGGCCGGCCAATAAAAAGAATTCGCCTTCGCAAAAATAAAATTCGCGAAGGCGAATTGAAACAAACGCCTTCGCGTATCGGAAAAGATGGATAAGGAAGTTAGGGAAAGCTATTTGGAGTTATGGTCGCTTTGTACAGATACAGGGCGACCTTTGCGCCATCGGTATCGTGCATTGCGGGCGGCATTCGAGCGCGTTGTCCACGAACGGATGCTGAACGTGAGCTTGCAGGCTACCGACTTGGCGGCTCGCATCAACTATCTCGCCGCACAGTTTTCCTTGGACGATGGGTGCAGGAATGCCTTGCATACTTTTCGCTTGACGTCGAACGGTGTGATGAATCGTCGAAAGGAACCCGATGCCGATGAATTCCTTCGTGACGTTCGCTCGGTGGCCGAAGCTTATCAGGTGATATTGGCAGCTCCTATCCCAAAGGAATTGGCAGAACTTCTTCCCGAGAAGAAACGGAAATCTTCGATGAAAAGGGCGAAAATGGAACTTCCCCGCCGTATTCGTGTCAGCTTTGAGTGGGCCGATGAAGAGTTCCTCCATGTCCATCCGGTGGATGAAGTCTCGGAAGAATGTTGGAAGGTACGTTACAATGTGTTGGGTGTGAATGACGAGTTTACGGAAGGAGTTGCAGGCTTTTGGCGACATGCCCCGTTGAACTTGATAGATGCCTGGCGCAACGAGGACGGCACCTATACGCCTGCTTTTATTGTGCTCGATCCCGATTATCTGGTGGATATCAGTGCTTTGGCGGAATGTTATCGTGATTATGGAAGCCATCCTGCCAATTATCTGATGAGCCGTTTGTTACCCATCGACAATGCCCGCCCTTTGTTGTTGGGTAATATCGCCAATCTTTTTCTGGATGAATGGATTTATGCCGGCGATGAAGAGCCTGATTATTTAGAGTGTATGAAGAAGGCCTTCCGTCAATATCCCATTGAACTGGCCGTATGCGAGGAACTTCTGGATGCAGAAAAGGAAAAGGCTTTCTTTCAGGATTGCAAGATGCATTTCGAACATATCCGGCAAACCGTGAAGGAGACTTTCCTTGCGGCTGGTTATCGTCTCGACAAGTCTGATGCCGTGTTGGAGCCTTCTTATATCTGCGAGGCATTGGGCATACAGGGGCGTCTCGACTATATGCAACGCGATATGAGCAGCTTCATCGAAATGAAGTCGGGCAAGGCGGATGAATATGCCATCAAGGGAAAGATAGAACCGAAAGAAAACAACCGTGTGCAGATGTTGCTCTATATGGCTGTGCTTGAATACAATATGAACATAGGGCACAAGAAGCAACATCCTTATTTATTATATACCCGTTATCCGTTGCTTTATCCGGCTCAGGCATCTTGGGCGCAAGTCCGTCGAATCATAGCCTTGCGAAACCGCATCGTGGCGAATGAATATGGCACGCAGATGCATAACCATCCGTCTTATGCGGCAGAGTTGTTGGCTCAAATCAATCCGACGGCCTTGAATCAGAAGAAGATGCAGGGACGCTTTTGGGAACAATATCTGGCTCCCGCCATTCTGAATTTCCAGAAGAAACTCTCTTCCTTGTCCGCATTGGAGAAGGCATACGTTTATTCTCTCTATAATTTTGTCACCAAGGAACTTTATACTTCCAAGTCGGGCGATGTGGATAGTGAAAGCAGGACAGGAGCTTCTACATTGTGGCTCAGTACATTGGACGAGAAACGAGAAGCAGGTGAAATCCTTTATGATTTGCGGATTACGGACAATCAAGCTTCTCTTCCTCACAAGCCGACCATCACTCTTCGCATACCTGAATATGATGAATCGTTTCTCCCTAATTTCCGTTTGGGGGATGTGGTAGTGCTCTATGAAAGGAATCATCCCGCGGATAATGTCACCAATAAACTCGTAATCAAAGGGAATATTGAGCGTTTGACAACCACAGAAGTTTGTATCCGCTTACGGGCTTCCCAACGCAATCTTTCCGTCTTCCCGATGGAAAGCCTGTATGCAATGGAGCATGACTATATGGATACCACCTTCCGTAGCATGTATTTGGGCATTTCTGCTTTTATGGATGCAAATAAGCAGCGAAAGGAATTGTTGTTGGGGCAACGGAAACCATGCTTTGACGAGGAGATATTATCCAAAAATGCCCATTTCATCGACGATTTTGAGCGAGTGGCTACCAAGGCGTATTCGGCAAAGGACTATTTCTTGCTGGTAGGCCCTCCCGGTACGGGGAAGACTTCACGGGCTCTTCGTCGGATGGTGGAGAAGTTTTATGCCAATCCCGACACGCAGATACTTTTGTTGGCTTATACCAATCGGGCGGTGGATGAAATCTGTTCTTCGTTGGAGACCATTGTACCTTCGGTAGATTACATCCGTATCGGGAGTGAACTCTCGTGCGACGAGCGTTATCGGGGACGTTTGGTGGAAAACGTCTTGGCGCCTTATGATAAACGTAAGGACGTTCGCGGACGATTGTCTGCTTGTCGAGTGTATGTAGGAACGGTTGCTTCCCTCTCGTCGAAAGCGGAGATTTTCAAATTGAAGCGTTTCGATGTCGCAATAGTCGATGAGGCCACGCAGATACTCGAACCCCAGTTGTTGTGGATTTTGTCGGCCAAGTCACCCGATGGACGAGATGCCGTTGGGAAGTTCGTCTTGATAGGCGACCACAAACAGCTCCCGGCCGTGGTTCTTCAACGCAAGGAGGAATCCGAAGTTTTTGATGAAGGTCTTCGGAAGATTGGATTGCATAATCTGAAGGACTCCTTGTTCGAACGTTTGTATCGTAATCATTTATCGGAAAAGGATTCGTTGGCATTGGATATGCTTTGTCGTCAGGGCAGAATGCATCCAGGTGTTGCGTCTTTCCCCAATCAAGCTTTTTATGGCGGAAAGTTGGAGCCGGTTGGTTTGTCGCATCAGTTGGAAGAAATCAGAATGCCTGTTGTTTTCGTTCCTTCCGCTCGTGACATATCCAGCTTAAATGGCAAGACCAATGCTGATGAGGCTCGGATGGTTGCCGATTGGGCAGAACGCATCTATCAAGAATCGCCTGAAACGTTTGATGCCAATCGTACATTGGGTGTCATTACGCCATATCGAAGTCAAATAGCGATGATACGTAAGGAATTGCAATCCAAAGGCATCCCGGCTTTGATGGATGTGTCTGTCGATACGGTGGAGCGGTATCAAGGGAGTGAGCGAGACGTTATCATCTATTCTTTTTGTGTGAATCACCGTTATCAGTTGAGGTTCTTGCCCAATTTAACCGAAGAGAATGGAGTGCAGATAGACCGAAAACTCAATGTCGCCTTGACTCGTGCCCGCAAACGACTGGTAGTAATCGGGGTTAAGGAGCTTTTGGAGGAGGATTCTATTTATGCGCATTTCATATCTTTCTGCTCACTTTGACACTTCTTTTTGTCTGTTATGATTTTTTTGTTTACTTTTGTCGCCACGAAAGAAAATAAAATAATAGTATTATGATGAAAAGAATGTTTGTAATGGCCTTGGCGATGATGGGGGTTATGGGAACCTCTACCGCATTGAAGGCACAAGAAAGACTGCCTGAATACTTGCAGGCCGAAAAATTTACGCAAGACAAGTTGGGGACGATGCTCTTCTCGACAACCGTCGATCCGCATTGGTTCCAACAAGGAAACAACTTCTGGTATCAGTACAAGACCAGTGAAGGTACATTCTGGTATGTGGTGAATCCTACCGCACGCACCAAGAACTTGCTCTTCGACCGCGAAGAAATGGCGGCTCAATTGACTGAAATTGTGCAGGATCCGTTCGAAGCCCGTCAGTTGCCTATCCGTAAGCTGAAAGCAAAGGAAGACGGACGTACTTTCACCTTCGAAGTACAGTCCACTCGCGATGCCAAGCCGAAGAAGGGCGAAAAGAAGGGTAAAGGAAAGGCCAAGAAGGAAGTGTTCTACTTCTCTTACGATTATCCTACACGCAAGCTCACTCACTTGAAGGATAAGGAAGAAGAACCGAAGCGCTTGGCTTGGGGCTCTATCTCTCCCGACAAGAAGACCGTGGTATATGCCAAGGACTTGAACCTCTACAAGATGAGCTATGAAGATTACTTGAAGGCGAAGAAGGACGAAAAGGATTCTACTATCGTGGAAATCCAGTTGACTACCGATGGTCAGGAAGATTTCGGCTACGGTGTGCCACGTAATGTACTGAATACAGATACCATCTGCAACGGCAAGCGTCGCGGTGTGTATGGTGTATGGTCGCCTGACTCCCGTCACTTCGTAATGACCGTTTCGGACAATCGTGCCGTGAAGCCATTGTGGGTTATCAATGTAATGGCTCAACCACGTCCTACACTCGAGACTTACAAGTATCAGATGCCGGGCGAAAAAGAAGCACCTATCGTACATACATATTTGTTCGATATGCAGAACAATACCCGCAAGGAAATCAAGACAGCTGCTTATAAGGACCAGACTATCAGCCTCCAATACAAGCCGATGGAACAAAAGCAACGCGATATGGAAGAACGCGTATCGGTATGGTTGGGCGACAACAACCGTTTCTTCTTGACCCGTAGCAGCCGTGACTTGTATCGCATCGATGTTTGTTCCTATACCATTGGCGAAGACAGCATCGTGCCGGTGATTAAGGAACGAATGAACACTTATCAGGAAACCCGCCCGCTGAAGACTTTGAGCGGTGGCAAGGAACTGATTCAGTGGAGCGAACGCGACGGTTGGGCACACCTTTATTTGTATGACGACAAGGGTAACTTGAAGAACCGCATCACCAAGGGCCCTTGGCACGTGGAAGAAATCCTGAAGGTGGACGAAAAGGCACGTGTCATCTATTTCACTGCCAATGGACGCAACAAGGACGAAAATCCGTACTACGAACACCTCTATCGTGTAAATGCTGACGGTACAGGCTTGAAGCAGATTACCAAGGGTGACTTCTTCCACCAGACAGAAGTGGACGATGATGCTCGTTTCGTGGTGGATAACTACTCACGTATCAATACCATCCCGACAGCCGTATTGCTCGACAACAATGGCAACAAGGTGATGGACCTTCAGGAAAGTGACTTCTCGCAACTCTTTGCCAACGGGTATAAGTTCCCGGAACTCTTTACCGTGAAGGCTGCTGACGGTGTGACCGACCTTTACGGCGTGATGTACAAGCCGTTCAACTTCGATTCGACCAAGGTTTATCCGATTGTCGATTATGTATATCCGGGTCCTCAGGTAGAAGCCGTTTACTATCCGTTTACCCGTATGAGCCCGCGTACCGACCGTTTGGCTCAAGCCGGTTTCATCGTAATTTCCGTAGGTCAGCGTGGTGGACACCCAAGCCGTTCGAAGTGGTATCACAACTGGGGCTATGGCAACATGCGCGACTATCCGTTGGCCGACCACAAGTATGCCATCGAACAGTTGGCCAACCGTCACTCGTTCATCGATATTGACAAGGTAGGTATCCACGGACACTCGGGTGGTGGATTCATGAGTACAGCGGCTATGTGCCAATATCCTGACTTCTTCAAGGCTGCCGTATCGTGTGCTGGCAATCACGACAACACCATCTACAACCGTTGGTGGAGTGAAACACACCACGGCGTGAAGGAACAAATCACCGAAAAGGGTGATACGACCTTTGTCTATAAGATTGCCACCAATCCGCAGATTGCCAAGAATTTGAAGGGTCACTTGCTGTTGATTCACGGTGACATTGACAACAACGTGCATCCGGGTAACACCATGCGTGTGGTCGATGCGTTGATTCGTGCCGGCAAGCGTTTCGATATGTTGATGCTTCCGCAACAACGCCATAGCTTCGGCGATATGAACGAATACTTCTACTGGCGTCTCGTGGATTACTTCTCTGAACACTTGAAGGGTAAGAGCGAAAAGTTTGTGGATATTCCGAAACGATGATAGATTAAAGGGCGTTCCGAAAGGGGGAAAATGATGATTTTCCCCCTTTTCATCGAATGTTTCGTTTGTATTCTTATTACATCAAGTCCTCAGCCCGTTGCAGCTCGGTACTGAACGGTGCATTTCCGGAAGGTTGGTCGCGGGCAACCATCAGCAGGAAATTATCAGAAGAGAGGGTATGTGTTTCATAAATTTCGTTCTCTGCACTTATGGACTTAGATGATACTAATCAATTTTTCCATTTCTTTTATGAATATTTCTGTCTTATCAATATAAGGTAAGACTTCCTCTTCAGTCGCATCGTATAAATCATCATAATCACCGGATTGACGCAATTCATACAATCTTGAGAACAAACGTCCATACGTTTTATCCAACAATCCTTTCGTTACAAATTGAGAACCAATAAGATGAATCAGCCCTCCGTGGCTTTTTGCTGAGAGACCTTTGTCTAACAACAAAGCAGAAGCCATATGAAAAGCTGCATAGTAGAGACGATTTCCCGTTAAGTTCCAAAAACGAAGTTTGGCTACTTCTCGTGCTTCGTTTAGATTATCATAAGCCTTTTGTCGTCGATAATCAATGATTGATTTCTTTTCTTCCGGTGTCAGCATAACACGATTCCGTCTTGTTCTACATTTTTATAAAGAGGGGAGAAGTTGCGAGCAGCCCAATCCTTAATAGTATAAAGCATAGGATGGATTTGAGCATCGATATGCCAGCCAAGCTCAAATAAAGGATAGGAATAATTGTCATGGTCGGCTTCAACTAACTTTTCCTTATCTAACAAAACTAAAATATCCCAATCGGAATCAGCATGTGCATCTCCACGAGCTTGCGAACCAAACAAGATAACTTTGGAACCTTTCGGCATAATTTGTTTGGCTGTATTCTTTATGGATTGTATGATTTCTTCCTTGCGCATAAGCAGATATTTTATTATGAACAACAAATATAGGATGATTTTTTCATTCTACAAAAGAAATATTCTCATTTTCATTTGCAAGTAAATTCTTTCACCCACTCCACAATGTCCGCTCCATCGGGAGCACCCATTTTCTGACGGGTTGATGTCTTACGGAAATATACCGTGCTGGATGCCTGACGAGTGATGACGGCTATTTCCTTAGTGGAGAAGCCGGCACAGAGCAGGCAGCAGGTTTGTATTTCCTTGTCGGTGAGGATGGAGCCGAAGTGTTCCATCAGTCGCGTGTAGAAGTTGTCGTACAGACGGTCGATGATGGGGTACAGGTCTTTCCATGCAATCAGTTCTTCCGCAGGTATTTCATTGTTTCCCGTTTCGGCAAGCCGACGGAGCAGGGCTTGGTTTTGTGCGGTAGGGGTGTTTGCTACCATACGGATGATGCCGAGCTGTTGAAGGAGGATGCGCTTGAAGAAGGTATCATCCTGTCCGGCGTCGGGCGACGGTTCCTTCTGTGCTTCTTCCAACATGCGGTTGAGGGTTTCGATGCGGTCTTCGGCTTCGGCCAGTCGAGTGATGCGTTCCTTGTTTCGAATATAGACAAAATAGGCGATGAAGCCGAGGATAAGTACGGCCACTCCTATACCCATCATTGTCCGTTGCTTTTGAAGGGTCATCTTGGCGGTCATTTCGTCTCTCACCCGTTGCTGGTCGTACTTTTCCTGCATCTCTATCAGGGCTTTGTTGCGGTCAATTTTGTTGATGGAGTCATTGATTTCCCAAAGCTTTACCGAATACTCTGCATTTCTTTTATAATCCTTTTGGCTTTTACTCAAATTGAACAATACTTGATATGCGCTTCTTTGTACATATATATCGTTAGTTTGAAGAGCCTTATCCAAATAAAAATATGCAGAATCCACTTGATTTATCTTTTGATATAAATGTCCCAAGATCTGAAATCCAGGGAAAGTCAACTTGGATGTTTCAATCTTCCTCATTAATGACAAGGCTTCTTCATATTTCTCTAATCGGATATAGATACCAGCCTTTTCTTGTA
>JAFQBF010000010.1 GCA_017416735.1 Bacteroidaceae bacterium
GTACCGCTCACCGGAGAAACGAACTTGACTTCAGGATGGTTCTTGTCCACGAACAAGGCATCCCCTGCCTTCACACTTTCCTGTTCCTTCACCACCACTTTTGGAGTAACCCCGTGAAAATCATCGGGCACAAGTGCGTGTGTGTCCGGTGCATTCACAGTGAAAATCTCCTGAGCAGCTTTGCCTTTCAGGTTGATGTTCAGGCCCTTGTGTAATTTTATCACATTTGCCATATTGAATGTTTATAAATGGTTTTAAAATTTAGAGGCAAATTTAGACAAAAAAAATGTGAAAAAAGAATGTTTGGGTGGTTTATTATTGAAAAAAAAGATAATTCCCGTAAACAGATTGGAAGGTTTGGTTTAAAGTTGCATAATTATCGAAGAAAAGTATGGAGACAGATGTCAAGGCGATTCAAAAAAACGCGAAGGCGAAAATAAAAATCGCCTTCACGTTTTAAAAAATCGTCTTCGCATATTTGCTTTTACGCCTCCACCTCTTCGGGTGACTCCATTCCCTTCACCCGTCGCACGATGGTATAACCTGTTGCTGATACAAGGATGCTCATCAACGGGCTTATAAGATTGAAGAAACAGTAAGGCAAGTACGTAAACGTAGAAACGTTGAGTATCGTTGCTTGCGTCATGCCGCAAGTGTTCCATGGGATGAGTGGCGATGTCACCGTCACGGCATCTTCAATGGTACGTCCCAACAGACGGCCTTCATAGCCGTTTTCTTCATAAATGTCGCGGAACATATTACCCGTCAGGATGATGGAGATGTACTGGTCGGCCGTTGTGATATTGAGGAACAATCCGGAGGCTACAGTCGATGACACCATACTTACGCAACTCTTGGCCAGACGGGTGAACACCTGCGTGATGCTTTCAAGCATCCCTCCCGCTGTCATGGCACCGCCAAAACACATCGCACAGATTATCAGCCATACGGTATTCAGCATCCCCGACATGCCCCGGGTAGCGATGAGTTCATTGATTTGAGCATTTCCTGTATCCAGGCTGGTGCTTCCAAAAAGGATGCTCATGGCTCCCTTGACCATCGTCATCGTATGGCTCCCTGCATCACCTGCAATCTCAGCCAGAAGTTCAGGCTGGAAGAATACGGCGAACACGGCAGCCAATGCCGTAGAGAGGAACAGGGTAATAAGCGAAGGTACTTTCTTGGCAATCATGACACCCGTGGCTATGGGAACCAGCATCAACCATCCTGAAATATGGAATTTCCCGTCCAGTGCCTGGGTAAATTCAGCAATGCTTCCTGTACTTGAAGCTTCGTGCGAAAGCCCGGCAACGGTAAAGATGATTAAGGTGATAATCAACGATGGAATCGTGGTAAACAGCAAATATCGGATGTGCGAAAAGATAGGGCTTCCCGTTACGGAAGCAGCCAAAACTGTAGTATCCGACAAAGGTGAAACCTTATCTCCAAAATAAGCCCCCGAGATGATGGCACCGGCAATCCATCCAGGATCAAAACCTTGGGCTTCGCCGATACCCATCAGTGCGATACCGATGGTGGCGATGGTTGTCCACGAGCTTCCGGTCATCACGGAGACAATACAGCATATCAGACAGGTGGAAACCAGAAAGAAACTGGGATGAATAATCTGGATGCCATAATATATTAAGGTAGGCACTACCCCACTCACCATCCACGCCCCCGAAAGAGCGCCTATAATCAGCAGGATTATCAGAGCCGTCCCGATGCCCGAGATATTGTTGGTGATGGCTTTTTCAAAGTGCTTCCACTTACGCTTGAATCCGGCCATACCAATCAACACACATACACCTGTTGCCGCCAACAGACACACTTGGCTTCCGCCTCCCAAGGCATCGCTTCCGAACAAATGGATGGTGACGCCTAACATAGCCACCAGCACTGCAATGGGAAGCAAAGATAGCAGAGGGGAAGGTAAATTCTTGTCTTTCTTCATTTTCTCTTTATGTAATTGGGATAAACATTTTATATCGGGGCGCAAATTTCGTTATATTTTCTGAAACAAGAAAGATAATCCATCTAAAAAAGCGATGAAAAGGCTAAAAAATCAGCGAAAAGATAGTGTGCAATTCATCTGATATTTGTAATTTTGCGTGATTATGGTTTTAAGCAGACGTCTGAAATACATTGTCCGCATACTGGTATGGAGTTTCATTGGAATCCATATTGGTTTGATTGTGCTTCTGAACATTCCTTCGGTTCAGGGCAAGTTAGCTACATTGGTATCAACCGAATTAGGCCGCTTGCTGCATACGGAAGTTGCCGTTGGCCGCATTGAATTAGGACTTCTCAATCGTATTCATATAACAGATGTTCGTTTGGATGACCAGCAAGGAGAAGAAATGCTGAATGTCAACCGCCTTTCTGCCCGTTTTGAATGGAGACCCTTGCTTGAAGGAAAGATTGTCATCAACAGTGTCCAGCTCATCGGTTTTGATATCCGGCTACAGAAAGACACACCCGAATCCGTCCCCAATTTCCAGTTTGTACTCGATGCACTTGCTTCCAAGGATACATTGAAGCAAGCCCCGAAGATTGACCTCCGAATCAATTCGGTGTTGATAAACCGTGGCCAACTGACCTACGATGTTCTTTCCGAGCCCCAAACAGCCGAAAAGTTTAATGCTTCCCATATTGGTATCCAAAACCTTTCGGCTTCCATTTCACTGAAGGCATTACGCAACGACTCCCTGAACGCTATAGTTCGTCGATTGTCTTTCGAGGAACAGTCAGGGTTCCGTCTGGAGAAGTTGGGAATGAAACTGATAGCAGACAATAATCACCTGAATGTAAACGGCTTTAACATAAACCTTCCAAGTTCTTCTTTAACTTTGGATAGTGTAGAAGTACGATACGATAGCTTGCAGAATCTTCCGAAAATGACGGATGATGTTGTCTTTAAAGGACAATTGAACGGTCGTTTTGTGTTGAGCGATGTAGCTCCCATTCTTCCGGTATTGAAAGAGATGAATGAACCGCTTAACTTGTCGGCAGAGTTCAAGGGAGAAGGAAAGAATGTAGAAATTCCGTCATTGTCTTTGTCGGACAGGAGATACCTTACTATTAAAGGTAAAGCTTCGGTACAGAATTGGGCTGCCAAACAAAACATGTACCTCCAGGCCAACCTGACAAATCTTTCAGTCACAAAATCCGGCATCGGATACTTTATGAACAATCTAACCGGATCAGTCCCCCCTATTCTCCAACGTCTGGAGTTTGTTCAATTCCGTGGTACTGCCGATGGTTATTTGCGTGATTTGTTGGTAAATGGTTCTCTCCAAACAGGAGCCGGTTCTTTACGCGCAGATATGTTGATTAATACCGATGAAAACCTCAATCGCACCTATACGGGTGAATTGGTAAGCGACAATCTGCACTTGGGAACACTCTTGGGAGATAACAAGTTCGGTCAAACAAATTTCAACATTGAGTTGGAAGGCTTCAACTATCAAAACAAATATCCGGAATCAAACATTAAGGGTGTGATTTCATCGCTCGAGTATAGCGGCTATCGTTACGAAAACATCACGATGGACGGTTTGTACAAAGATGGTGGATTTAATGGGCATCTGGCCTTGGATGATGAAAATGGAGCCATCCAGATTGACGGTTCTTTCAATACATCTCGCAGGGTATCAGACTTCAACCTCCAGGCCTCGGTTAAAAACCTACGACCTAACGAACTGAATATTTCCGATAAATATGTAGATTCTGACATCTCCTTGTTGTTAACGGCCAATTTTACCGGAAGTTCCATCAACGATATGAATGGCAGTATCCGACTGGATAGTTTGGTGATGAATGCTCCCGAAGACCAAGGATATGTATTGGATAATCTGACCATTTTGGCTGGTCAAGTAGGCAGTGAGAAAGAAGTCCGAATCCAATCCCCGTTCTTGACAGCTACCGTTCGTGGTGACTACTCCTATCAGACCATACCTGCCAGCGTTGTTCAAATCGCTCAACGACACATACCTTCACTGGTTACATTAAAGAAAAAGTACCGCCAATCCTTGAACAATAATTTCAAGTTCGACATTCAGCTACACGATGCGGAACTTTTCAATAAGATGTTTTTTATACCGGTTGAGATGCATTTCCCCGCATCTTTGAAAGGATACGTCAGCGACCTCAATGGACAGCTACGTATAGAAGGTTCTTTCCCTGGACTCACATACAACGGAACACGTTACGAATCAGCTACTTTGCTTTTCGAGAATCCGGGTGACCATATCAAATGTCAGATACGCGGTGGAATGTTGATGAATAGTGGAGCCATGCTTAATCTGTCATTGGATACCGAGGCACAAGAAGACCGTCTGAGAACCGTATTGAATTGGGGAAACAATACCGACGTGACATACGGCGGGCAAGTATCTGCCGTCACCCACTTCTACAAGACAGAAGGTCCTAAACCCATCCTGCAAGCTGATGTCGAGATTCTTCCCACTACCGTAGTACTCAATGATACGGTTTGGAATATCCGTTCATCTCACGTAGCAGTCGATTCAGGTCGTGTATATGTAGATAACTTCCTGTTCGAACGTCCGGGTCAGCATCTTCGCATCGACGGAAAGATAACCCAAGAACCTACAGACTCCTGCATCATCGATTTGAAGAACATTGACGTGCAATACGTATTGGATATTGTACAATTCGACGACATTGAGTTTGGAGGTCTGGCTACCGGTAAAGTACATTTAAAGAACATCCTCGATGTACCCGATATGCGTACTCATCTTAAAGTACATAATTTTGCTGTCAATAAGGGTTTGATGGGCGAGGCTGATATCCGAGGTGCATGGGACAACGAATTACCCGGCATCCGCTTAGAGGCACAGATGGAAGAAAAGAATCTTTCATCAACCCACGTTACGGGGTTTGTATCTCCCCAATTAAAGGCATTGGATCTTCACATAAATGCCGACAGTACCAATTTGGATCTGCTTGTCCCCTATTTCGATGGTATTTTCAGTGAGTTGGACGCCCGTGCTACAGGCTTTGTCCGTTTGCACGGTGGTTTCAAGACACTCGATTTTGATGGAGGGGTCAAGGTGAACTTAGATGCCAAGGTTGATGCATTGAACACTTACATCCAGTTACACAATGACTCCGTACACCTTCGCCCCGGAGAATTTGCATTGCACAATGCCCGTATCTTCGACCGCGAAGGCAATTCCGGTCGAATAACAGGTGCCTTGCGTCACACCCATTTGAAGAACCTGAATTATCAGTTCGACATCCAGAGCAACAACCTGCTGCTGTATCATACAACCGATCCTGGCGACATGCTGTTTTATGGTAAAGTCTATGGTACCGGTACCCTTTCTTTGGATGGTGGAAACAATGCCATGAATGTAGATGCCAATCTGACCACAGGTCCGAAGACCACCTTTACATACGTCACCGGATTGACCACCGAAGCTACCAGCAACCAATTCATTACCTTTGTCGATAAGACTCCCAAGCGTGTTCAGGATGATATCAAGACAGAGTTCTATCATTTCAGTGATGCATCCCAGAAAGAGGAAGACGATGGTCCTCCGATGGATCTCCGTATCCAGATGAACATCGACGCCACTCCCGATGCCAATATGAAGGTAGTGATGGACCCCGTTGCAGGAGACAACATCACAGCCCGAGGCAATGGCAACTTCCAGGTATCCTATTACAATAAGGGTGATTTCCGTATGTTCGGTAACTATACGATAGACAGCGGTATGTACAAGCTCAGTATGCAAGAAATTATCCGCAAGGATTTCTCTCTCCAGTCAGGCAGTACTGTTACCTTCACAGGCGACCCCTATCAGGCCAATCTGGATGTACAAGCTGTCTATACGGTCAATTCCGTTTCTTTGAGCGATCTCTCCACAGACGCCTCCTTGAACCAAAGTACGGTCAAGGTAAATTGTTTGATGAATCTTACCGGTAGCTTGGCCAGTCCAACCATCAAGTTCGATTTGGATCTTCCGACCATCAGTGAAGAAGACCGCGAATTGGTACGTAGTGCAACCAGCACCGAAGAACAGATGAATACCCAGATTATCTATTTGTTGGGTATCGGAAAGTTCTATGCATACGATTATAATGAAAACACCAACCAATCATCCAGTGCCACCAGTTCCTTGGCATTCAGTACCCTTTCCGGTCAGCTGAACAATATGCTCTCACAGGTGATGGAGAACAAGAACTGGAACATTGGTGCCAATTTCAGCACCGGACAAGAAGGTTGGAGTGATGTCGAGGCCGAAGCCATCCTCTCCGGTCGTCTGCTCAACAACCGCTTGCTTATCAACGGTAACTTTGGTTATCGTGAAAATGTAATGGCCAACACCAATTTCGTGGGTGACTTCGAAGCAGTCTGGCTTCTGACCAAGAATGGAGAGTTCCGCTTGCGTGGTTACAACCAGACCAACGACCGTTATTTCACCAAATCCACCCTGACCACACAAGGCATCGGTTTCATTTACAAAAAGGATTTCAACAGATGGCACGACCTTTTCTTGTGGCTGCTTCGCAAACAGAACGATAAAAAGGAGAAGGAAAAATAAATAAAACGAAATTCCCGGAACAACTACCCCCCGAAATCCGTTTAGGAGTCTGATTCGAAACAAAATATCAAACCACTAAACAGTTTTTGGATTATGAAAAAGGTATTATTTCTCACGACACTGTTGTTACTCGTTACAGTAACGACTTTCGCTCAAACCCGAAAAGAAGCACGTGAAGCCCGACGTGAAGCGTTGAAAAAAGAACGTGCAGCGCGCAGAGCCTTGGAAGCTCAGCAAGACTCCATAGCCTATATGAAGGCTGTAGAGGCATTGAATGAGGGTGATTTTGTATTGGAAGCCAACAATGTTTCCTTCCCCAACGGCATCACCCGTTTTGTATCCAGCAATACCAACTATGTTCAGGTGAAAGATGGTAAAGGCATTGTACAGACCGCATTTACCAATTTTTCATACGCTCCTACTCCCAATGGTATTGGCGGTGTCACAGTCGAGGGCGACATCAGTGGAATGAAGATTAAGCAGGACAAGGATGGCAACTATTACTGCAATTATATGATTCAGGGTATTGCCATTTCTGCAACGATCAGCATTACATTGACGGGAGGCACTAACCAGGCAAGCGTTACGATTAGTCCGAATTTCAATAACAACACCATGACGATGTTGGGGGTTTTAGTCCCTACATCCGAGAGTGACGTGTTCCAGGGTACTACTTGGTAATAATAAAAAAGGAGGCAATTGCCTCCTTTTTCTTATTCTTCCTTCAAGTCCAATGCAAGCTGAAGCTCATCCAACTGCTTCTGGTCAAGTGCAGCCGGAGCATCCAACATCACGTCACGTCCGCTGTTGTTCTTCGGGAATGCGATACAGTCACGGATACTGTCCAAACCAGCGAAGAGCGATACCCAACGGTCTAGACCGTATGCCAAGCCACCGTGAGGAGGTGCACCATACTTGAACGCATTCATCAGGAAGCCGAACTGTTCCTGAGCCTTTTCCGGTGTGAAGCCCAATATTTCGAACATCTTGGCCTGCAACTGTGCATCGTGGATACGGATAGAGCCCCCTCCCACTTCAACACCATTGATAACCATATCGTATGCATCTGCACGTACCGCTGCAGGGTCAGTATCCAACAAAGGAATATCCTCATCCTTCGGGTGAGTGAACGGATGGTGCATGGCCATCAGTCTGCCTTCCTCTTCGCTCCATTCAAACATCGGGAAATCTACCACCCACAGACAAGCGAACTGGTTCTTGTCACGCAAGCCCAACTGACGGCCCATTTCCAGACGCAACTCACAAAGCTGCTTACGGGTCTTCATGGCATCATCACCGCTCAGAATCAAGATCAAGTCACCCGGCTTGGCACCGAATGCTTCCTTCATCTGCTGCAACACTTCCTGGCTGTAGAACTTGTCCACGCTCGACTTCACGTTACCGTCAGCTTCCACACGGGCATATACCATACCCTTGGCACCAATCTGCGGACGCTTCACATAGTCAGTCAGCTGGTCCAACTGCTTGCGGGTATAAGTGGCTGCACCTTCTGCACAGATACCGCCCACATAAGCCGCATTGTCGAATACCGGGAAACCATGACCCTTCATGATGTCCATCAGTTCCACGAACTTCATGCCGAAACGGATATCCGGCTTGTCGCTACCGTAATACTTCATGGCATCTGCCCACGGCATACGGATAAACGGTTCAGTCAACTCTACCCCACGAACTTCCTTGAACAAGTGCTTCGCCATGCCTTCAAACAAGCTGATGACATCTTCCTGTTCCACGAAACTCATTTCACAGTCTATCTGAGTAAATTCCGGCTGACGGTCCGCACGCAAGTCTTCATCACGGAAACACTTCACAATCTGGAAGTAACGGTCCATACCCGACACCATCAACAGCTGCTTCAATGTCTGTGGAGACTGAGGCAAAGCATAGAACTGACCCGGGTTCATGCGCGAAGGCACCACAAAGTCACGTGCACCTTCCGGAGTCGAACCTACCAACATCGGAGTTTCGATTTCCAAGAATCCCTGGCTGTCCAAGTAACGGCGCACTTCCATGGTCATCTGATGGCGCAACTCCAGATTCTTGCGTACCGGTGTACGGCGCAAGTCCAAGTAACGGTACTTCATACGGATATCATCACCGCCGTCACTGTTGTCCTCGATGGTGAACGGAGGAGTCAAGGCACTGTTCAGCACATTCATGGCCGAAACGATGATTTCCACTTCCCCTGTCGGGATATTCATATTCTTGTTCGAACGTTCGTTCACCTCACCGGTTACCTGAATCACGAACTCACGTCCCAGGTGATTGGCCTGTTCGCAAAGTTCCGCATTCACTTCGGTATTGAAAACCAACTGAGTGATACCATAACGGTCACGGAGATCCACGAAGGTCATCCCACCCATCTTACGTGCACGCTGCACCCATCCGGCCAGCGTCACTGTTTTTCCTGCATCGGCCAGTCTCAGCTCGCCGCAAGTATGACTTCTGAACATAATTTTCCTTTTTAATTGTTTATTGGCGCAAAGATAGTAAAAAAAATGGTTGCATCCACCTTCGGATGCAACCATTTTACATGAACAAACTCTATAATTACTGTTTAGTGTCATTTGGCCTACACAGCCGCATAACTTTCCTCTATACTCAGCAAAAGCACCTCCGTGGCACTCACAGCCACTTCATTTCCTGCCAGTTTCTGTTCCTCAATCAGTTGGTGAGCCATCGCTGCCAGCTCCTCGTCGAAACATTCCCCGTAGCACAGCACGGCCAACTTACATTTCAGCAGCGGGTCCTGTATTCCTTTCAGTACCCGGTTGGCCCTTTCCATCGCCACGGCAATGTTCTTCCGCTTCCTTACCGCTACGGTATATCCCATCAATACCGCCAGCAGGATTTCCCCTTCCTCATCGGGGGTAGCCCCCTCCTGCTTCAATAGTTCTTCGGCACAAGTGGCCAAGTGCATCTGCACTTCTTTCCATTCCTCGATGTCAGTATAAGGATTCCCCCCCTCTTCGCAGAGGAATTTTCCGGCCAGTTGTTGTATTTCTTTTGCTTGTTGGTAGATAGAGTTTGTCATTCTTCTTTTCACCTTAAAATTATCTGTTGCTATACATGTTCTCGTAATACTTCTGGTAGTCCCCGCTGGTCACGTTGTCCATCCATTCCTGGTTGTCCAAGTACCAACGTACGGTCTTTTCAATACCTTCTTCGAACTGGAGCGACGGTTCCCAGCCTAATTCACGCTGCAGCTTGGTACTGTCTATCGCATAACGAAGGTCGTGTCCGGCACGGTCGGTCACATACGTAATCAAGTCCAATGAAGAACCTTCCGGATTGCCTAAGATTCTATCTACCGTCTTGATCATCACCTTGATGAGGTCAATGTTCTTCCATTCATTGAAGCCACCGATGTTGTACGTATCCGCAATCTTACCTTCGTGGAAAATCACATCGATGGCCCGTGCATGGTCTTCCACATACAACCAGTCGCGCACGTTTTCCCCCTTGCCATACACCGGCAACGGCTTACGGTGACGAATGTTGTTGATGAAGAGCGGAATCAACTTTTCCGGGAACTGGTACGGACCATAGTTGTTGCTGCAGTTGGTCACGATGGTCGGCATACCGTACGTGTCGTGGTAAGCACGTACAAAGTGGTCCGAGCTGGCTTTGGCAGCCGAATAAGGCGAGTGAGGATTATACTTCGTATCTTCATAGAAGAAATCCTTGCCGTAAGCCAAATGGTGTTCGCTGGACGAAGCCGTAGTTGTGAACGGAGGCTCGATACCTTCCGGATGAGTCAGTTCCAGTGCCCCATATACCTCATCTGTCGAGATGTGGTAGAAACGCTTTCCCTCATACTTTTCCGGCAACGATTCCCAGTACAGCTTGGCAGCCTGCAGCAAGGCCAATGTACCCATCACATTCGTCTGTGCAAAAGTGAAGGGATCCTTGATACTGCGGTCCACATGGCTTTCTGCTGCTAAGTGAATGATGCCATCCACCTTCTCGTCCTGCATCAGCTGATAAAACGCCTCGAAATCACAAATATCCATTTTCACGAACTTATAGTTCGGCTTGTCCTCAATATCCTTCAGGTTCGCCAGGTTCCCTGCGTAAGTCAACTTATCCAAACAGATGATGTTATACTCCGGATACTTGTTCACAAACAGGCGCACCACATGGCTCCCGATAAATCCGGCTCCCCCGGTAATCACAATATTCTTCATAAAAAAATGATTAAAATGATAAATGATAAATGAAAAATGATAAATAAATAGCCCAGCTGCATAGCAACTATCATCTATCAACTCTCAACTATCATTTAATATAGTTTATCCTTAATATCAAAATCCAGCACCGCATCCCTCAGGAACGGATGCTTCAAGTCCTTCTCACTCAGTATTGCTTCCGCAGTCGGTATCCGCCAGTCTATACCTAACTCCTCATCGCGCAGCTGGATACCCGCATCCGCCTGTGGCGCATAGAAGTTATCACATTTATATTGGAAGATAGCCGTTTCGCTCAACACCACAAACCCATGTGCAAACCCACGTGGCACGAAGAACTGCCGGTGATTCTCCTCCGTTAGCTCCACCGCTACATGCTGTCCGAAGGTAGGCGAACCCTTCCGGATATCCACCGCCACATCCAGTACCGCACCCTTCACGCATCGCACCAACTTGCTTTGCGTGTAAGGCATCTTCTGGTAATGCAATCCTCGCATCACCCCGTAGGAAGACATACTCTCATTGTCCTGCACGAAGTTTATCGGCATCACCTTCTCATTAAATTCCTTTTGCGAGAACGATTCAAAGAAATACCCTCTCGCATCCTTAAATATCCGAGGTTCAATAATCACCACCCCCTCTATCGCAGTCTTTATTACTTCCATAAAAAAGTTAGAATAAATCAGAATGAGTACCCGTACGTACTAATGTAATAATTTTGATGGTAACATCACGGCTGTAGATTAATAACCAGTCTGGTTGAATGTGACACTCTCGGAATCCTTTGTAATTTCCAGTTAAAGAATAATCTTTATTTTTCGGTGGTAGAATTTCGTCTGATATTAGTTTAATGATGATTTCATTCAGTTTACTTTCATCCAGACCTCTTTTCCTTGCGAGTTTCAGGTCTTTCAAGTATTGATGCGTTAGTTCCAATTCGTATTTCATTCCACTAATTTTAAATACTCTTCAAAACTACTGCATTTAATGGTATTACCATTTTTAGCTTCCTCCATGGCTTTTAGAGTTGTTTCATTGACATTCTCTCAGAGATAGAAACAACTCCTCGAAGCATCATGATTGCCCGCTTCAGTTCAGACAACAAACTCACATCTTCTATATTTACTATTAATTGTGTCATAATATATTCTCCTTTCTTACATAGAAACAAATAATTCTCCAAACTTCCTACAGAAAACTATCATTTATCATTTCTCCACTATCATTTAATAAGAAAAAATTCCCGACTTCCATCGGTTCCCCCCCTTCAGATTCACCTTATACACCAAGCCGCACGATACATACTTGCCATCCTGCAGCTCAAAGAGAAAATTGAAGTGGTCGGCCCATAAGGAATAAATAGCCCCAACATTGAATGTCTTTGCATCATATTCCGCAATGATATTCAAGTTCTTATGAATAGCCGGACGGAAGTTCACCCCGTATGCCAAGTCATTCAGTGGATAGTCTGTACGCTTGTTCTTCAGGTAGGTAGCATGAAGACCTAATTCACCTATTCCTTTTATTTGGAAGTGCTTGGTGACAGCTGCAAACCAACGATTGAAGAAACCATTCCACATACCATCTACATTCATATCTGTATAATCTCCTGCATTACCTCCAGTTGTTGGGTCACTAACACCCACAGCTATTGCTGGCATATGCTTCCACCACTCACCTTCTTTAGTCAATTGGATTTTACCAGCAAAGTGACGATCTTGATTCACAAATTTCTCCCATGTAAAAGATGGCCAATCCGGGCGCCCTTTGATTAAAGTACAGATATAAGCTACCTCAATGCGGTCAAACAAAGTCATATTGACGAAATAATTATAGGTATTATATCGTCCGGACTTTGTCACCCACCAGTGTGGACTAGGAAGATTCTGGTTATGTAACATATTTCCACCCAGCATAAATGTACCATCCTTCTGAACTTCTGCATTGACCATATGAAGAAGCCCCGTCATACCATCAGTAAATTGAGCTTTCGAAGTATTTATAATCGTGAATAGTCCAATAATGATAAGACCCAATTTAATTTTCAACATAACTTTATTTAGATTTTATAATTTCACCTATTTTATATATATATCTTAAAGACAATAAACCTATATTCGTATAGATTTCATTTTCTTTAAAAGCTCGTAAATGTTCCTTCATAATACCTACGTATGACTTGATACCCGACGTACTGGCTCCCCCTGTTCGCATTGTTACCATATCCATAGGTAAGTATTTCGTACGAATTTTTTGTTTATAGATAACTCGTAGCAAAAATTCAAAATCAGCCGCTATTTTATAATCCGTTTTATACAGACCATATTTATCAAAACACTCTCTCCGGATATAGAACGAAGGATGTGCAGGGATAAATCCCAAACGCATTAATTCCCGTTTAAAGACTTTGGAAGAGTAATAGCGTACACATTTCTGCAAGTTATCTGGATTAACAAAGTGAATGTCTCCATAAATAGCATCAAGGTTCTTTTCTTTCTTGAATGTCGTAGCTATTTCTTGCAAAACATGGCTGGACGTAAAGAAGTCATCCGAATTCAGTATTCCGACTATGTCTCCTGTAGCCATACGGATACCTTTGTTCATTGCATCATAAAGTCCTTCATCTGGTTCAGAAATCCATTTCAGCTTATGTTTGAATAAAGGTTCATATTCTTTAATGATAGGTACTGTATTGTCTTTTGATGCTCCATCAATGATAATATACTCTATATTGGAATATGATTGTTTTAATACAGAATCAAATGTATATGTTAGGGTATTACTACTATTATAAGTAACTGTTATAAGTGATATTTTCATCTAGTTATTTTTAAGCCATGTTAAAGTATTAACTATACCTTCTTTTCTTGAAAATGGAGGATTAGGAGCTATTTTTGTTGTAGCAGATAAATCTATAATATTATTAGTTGTCATATTATTTAATCTAAATGTGGTCATTGGAAAACTAACTCCTATTTTCTTTAAAATATCTCCGCATAAGGCAGCACATTTAATCATAAAAAATGGCATTTTTATTATTTTATACCCTAATTCATTAGCTATTTCATTTCCCCACTCTTCAATATTTGTTGCTGGTTCATCTCCAATATAGAATACTTTATTATTTTCATTCTTTGTTTCTGAAAATAATATTCTTTCGATTTGGTATATTGCATTACCTACATATCCATAAGTTTTAGTACATCCCCTATTCCCTATATGAAAATACTTATGGGATATGACCATGTCAAAAAAATTACGGTATGGTTCTCCAAACCACGGTCCCCATATAGAAGTCGGTCTTATAATTGCCCAATCACAATGAGGTTTATTTGCCCATACAATTCTTTCTGTCTCCACTTTACTCTTACCATATATTGTTGTTGGAGAATAATCGAATTGATTTTTAGGGTAATAACCTGTATGACAAACTAACATTGAAGATGTTATAATAATTTTTTTCAAATCAGGCAATAATGTAATTACCCTCATTAAATTTTCTACACCTTTTATATTAGAGGAATAATCATCTAATGTTTTTCCATTTAAATCAGTACGGGCGGCTAAATGTATTATATAATCTGGTGAAAAACTAGTTATTTCATCTTTCAAATTAGAAAAATTCCTTATATCTATGTTTTTCCAAACTTTTTGATGAGTTTCTATTTTGGGGGTATTAATATCTATTGCTAGAATATCATAATTCCTTTTCAAGAAATACTCAACAATATTTGTTCCAATAAAACCAGATGTTCCTGTTATTAAAATCTTATTGTTTTTCATTTATATAACGTATAATAGGATAATCTGTATAATTGTTTAAAAAATAATTTCTATAATTTTCTTTTTGTTTTAAGTTTACGTTAATATCTTTAATAGATTTTTTAAATTCTTCAGCTGTATTTGCAGAAATCATAAACTCAGAATATTCTTTTCCAATACCCTCAAAAGCAATATTTGTTCCTATGACAGGCGTACCACAAGCTAATGATTCTATTACTTTAACTTTTACTCCAGCACCATTAAATATAGGTGCCAATAATGCTTTTGATTGTGCTATTATAGGATATGGGTTTTCTATAAATCCTAAATATTCAATATTTGAATAGTTTTGTAACTGATTTTTAATATGTTCTGGCATACCTCCTCCTATAATTATCACTTTAGACTTAATTATAGGAAAAATATATTTAATTAACCATTCTATTGATTTATAATTGTCTGGACGCTTCCACATAGCAAATAAGACAAAATAATCATTTACTTTATTAATAGTTAGATTAATTATGTCTTTTGGTAAGAAAAAATTTGTTACATCACTTTCTACTTGAAAATATTTACTAATTAAATCTGTATCCTTTTTACTAAAAGTGAATATTTTTATGTCTCTCTGTTTAAGAAGAAATTTTTCACTAAATGATATCCAATATATAACATAAGATTTTTCTCTTTCGAAACGTTGTGTGATAACATCATGCGACATCAAAATTTTTCGAGGATGCTTGATAAAGTAAGCATATAGAAAAGTTTGACTAAAATCAAAATAGATATAATCATATGTTTCTTTTTTAATTAAACTTTTAAGCTGATATAATAGCATCCAATTAAATCGAACTGTAAAAAGTGGAAATAAAAGTGGAAATAAAATGATATTTACCAATTTATATAATAGACTATTATTAATATACCTAACAATTTTTACATTTGGATTTGGTGCGTTATATAATTCGTCAAATTTATATCGAAAATAAATAAGATCTATTTGATTATTTTGGGATAAATTTTCTAATAATTGTTTTGTATAATTTGCACCTGCATCTTTATTAGATGGAGTAAATGGTGTAATAAAAAGTATCTTTTTCATAACTAAAATATTGTTTTATATGGAATGTAGGCTTCTGGATAAGATGATACAATAGTATATAATCTTAATCCTAAATACAAAGTTAAAAATATTAGTAGTAATTTCCGAGTAGGTTTGTTCGAGTATTTTATAAGATATGGCAATATGAATATTTGTATAATATCAAAATAAACAGATACTCTTCCTAAAGAAAATGAAATTGGAGTTAATAATACATACAGAATGACTCCTAATAAGTTTAGATTAATTAAACCGTTTAAAAAAGGATTATTTTTCCTTATTTTGTTTAGTATAATAAGATAAATGCCTATTAAAAACAAACGATTTAAGAGTCCTCTTAATAAGACTGTAGTAGATGAATATGTAGTATATGACTCATCTGACCCTAATGATAAATATACATTTATTTTAGCAGAAATAATGCCTAAATTAAGATTACTCAAAATGTTTATAATGAATCTATTGAAAAAAAGTCCTAAAAATAATGTTAGACATATGATTAAAAATATTTGTCTTAATTTAAAATGCCTATAAAATAGTGGATAAGTTATTAAGAATATAATAGCTGTTCTATGAATCAAAGTAGCAATGATAACGATTAGAAAAAAAAATAAAAAATTTCTATTCTTAATGTATATTAAAGAATGTAATAAAATACTCATGGCTATTGTTTGCCTAACAAAAAATATGCCTGCCAATGACATTGTATAATATATTAATAAAGAAAATATAGGATAAATACTATTTTTAGATATAGATATATATAAACAAGAATATATAATCAAACCTTCTAGTAACAACATAATAGTATATGAGTTTGAAAATGTTCTAGCTAAGTTATTTAAAAATATAAATCCTATTTCAAATTGATTTGTATATGGATCATCATTGTATCCCCAAGGTTCTTTTATACTTTTAAATATACTGTAATAATTCTTCCAATCTGTTCCTGTTTCCCATCTAATAAATGAAAGAATTAAAAAGAATAATATAAATAAAAAGCATATAGATAATTTCTTTTTTGATGAAGAAATTTCATAAAAAGAAAAAAATAATAGGAAAATGAATATTGAAAAATAGAATAACATGTATTACAACTTTATTTGTTTAAAGAGTTCAATACTTGCATCTAAGGTATAGAGTTCTTTAAAAATCTTTCGTGCAGAAATAGATTTATTATTTAACATTAAAGGGTTTTCTTGGAGTTCTTTTATCGCATAAACCATACTTGTCGCATCATTGCAGCATGCCCCAATACTTTTTATATCTATATCATAACCTTCAAATGCTTCATTTGTTCCTATTATTGGACATCCATACATTAGCGCTTCAGCCGTTTTAGTTTTCATTCCGCCCCCTGAAAATATAGGAGAAATAACTACATTACATTTATAATAATAGATAGAAAGATCATCAACATATCCTATTATTTTTATATTTTTATTTGTTGAAGAAATCTTTTTATCCATACCATTACCAACTATTATTAATTGACAATTAGCTAATTGTGGAAAAACATTACTAAGAAACCAATTTATAGCTTCTATATTAGCAAAGAAAGCATTTCCTACAAATAATAAGGTAAATAATAATTTCTCTTTATGTATTATTGAAGCCTTTTTTTTATCATATTTGTCTTCAAATGAAGTTGGTAATAGAAGATCTGCTTTCCTATTATAATATTTATACAATAGTTCTTTATCTCTATTGTTTAACACTATTAATATATCTCCGTATTGGCAAGAAAGTTTTTCGTTGTATGCCGTAACTTTTGATATAAACCAATTTTTTAGAGTAGGATTGATTCTATATTCTTCTTTAGTATATTGTTTTTCTATATTATGAAAAAATATTATTATTTTTACTTGAGGATAATTCTTTTTTATTATAGATGCTATTTTCCCCATTTTAGAGGAGGATAGAAATACTATACAATTTTTATTTTTAGATATAGATTTTATAATTTGACTAACATTTTTTAATGTTAATCCATTCATATATCCAAATATAAGATTAAAAAAAGTGCTATATTTAGAAGTACATGCAATATCCTTAATGTAAAAATCTTTTCTATAAAACTGTTTTAATAGCTTTATATTTCTCAAATTAATGGCATCACCTCCAGATCTAACTTTATTAATTATTTCTCCCAAATATAATAACATAAACTCTAATTTAAGTAAGACGAATTCAACTTGTAAATACAATAAAATTCTATTTTGTTAATATTGACTTAAATTTCTATTTTGGTGTGAAATAACTGAGTCGCTTTCTTTCAATTTATTCAGTTAATTTTCAACTCATTTGACAAACTCGTCGATTTTCACTAATATAAAATTTTAAATTGACATAAATAATATAATATAATTTTCATGTCGATATTATGTTTTGTAGCCCATGTAGATAAAGCACCTCTATTTTCTCCATGGTGTAGTATACCTCCTCGTGGTACTTGCATATAATTAATTCCAAAAATTTTTTTTAAATATTTCTCACAATTATTAGGAGCAGGAAAAATCATATTTTCAAAAGCAATGTTCGTTAATGGAAAAATATCTTCTGTACAATAAAAAGCTTTAGGATGCTGATGATCAAATTCTCTTCCATGATATACAATTACAAAATTTTCATTTGGATTTTCATCTATTATTTTTTTTCTATTTTCTTGCATTTCTTCAGATGATAGTTTTTCTTTATTTTTCATATAAAATGAACGGTATTTGGTTATTTTAGATTTTAGTATATTTATATTAGTCTCGGAAAGTTCATTTGTTTTATAAAAATCTACTGGGAATATATCACACCATATACCAGTCTTTTCATGTTTATAACCAAGTCCAATTCTACCATTAGATTCTTCTATATTAAAATCATCATCTGGTAACTCTGATTTTAAAATAGGGATTAACTTCTCATAATCGCTTCTTATCATAGAAACATCCATATCATCATCCCATGGGATAAATCCTTTATGTCTATATGCGCCTAATAAAGTTCCAAAATCAAGCCAATATGTGAGATTGTGTTTTTTGCAGATTGAATCTAAAATTCTTAATAATTCAGCATCACATTTTTGCATAATTCGCAAATTAGCATCTTTAGTTGGTGGCAGTTCTGAAGCATTGATAAGGTAATTATTAATATAGAAATAAATACTGTCAATAGATTCTTGTTGTTTTTCAATATCCAGAAATTTTTGTAGGAGTTTTCTAAATGTACCTACAATTCCATAATTTTTGATTGTACTTATAATTTTCATATTTGTTATTTATAATTATATCCACCGTTTACTTCAATCAAACTTCCATTGACAAATGGATTATCAATACAGAAACGATATGCATCTACTATTTCATCAACTGATGCAAAACGATGGATAGCTGTCTTTCTGTAGATGTTCTGTTTGATTTCTTCTGGTTTTTCTTTTTGCCAAGGTGTTTCTACAAATCCTGGTACGATGGCATTAACTGTAGTTTCTGTTCCTTCAAATTCCTTTACCAGATTTTTTGCCAACGCATGAATGGCTGCTTTGGTCACTCCATAGCTAAGCACCATTGCATGAGGCACCAATCCCATTTGAGAACCAGTGAAAAGAATACGGGAACCTGTTGGAATTATTGGGAAAAACTCTCGAACCATAATATAATGAGAATTGACAGCTACTTCCATCATTTTATCCCAATCAGTATCTGTTGTCTCTGCAAATGATTTACGAATGGTCAGACCTGCATTGCAAACCAAACAATCCAACTGATTGCAATGAGATTTTACGTAGGATATAAATTGATAAACATCCTCTCTTGAGGTTTGGTCTGTCTTAATGGGCTCAAAATTAGTTAAATTTTCTGTAAAATCTGAACCTACGTATGTAGCAAATACATAATATCCTTTTTCAATCAACATTTTGGCTACTCCTAAACCAATACCAGAAGTACCACCTGTTACAATAGCATATTTCATAATTCCATCAAGTTTTTACGTTCTGTAAATTGTTGCATTATATCTGCCATTGCTATACTTTCTGATGGTCGTAGACGGACTGAGTTCAGGCGATTGTTGTAAATGCAAGACATAAATTCCTGTATTTCATAACGTAGTCCAGCACCATCCCATTTGTAGAAAAATTTCTTGTTTTCATTTTGGTCTTCGTAACGAAGTTCAAAATAGTCTGTTTTCCACCAAGGTGCTGGTACATAAGCATATCCTTTTGTTCCCGAGATAACTAAGTTACCTTCTGTTTTTACACCTAATCCTAATTTAAAAGAACAGATTGCTGTTGGATATTTTAATACTCCTTTGGTATATATATCAACCATATTTTCCATACGTGAGTAAATATTCAAATTTTGATATTCCGTTCCCAATAATTTGATTATGGGTAATAAAGGATAGGATCCTAATTCATACATTGAGCCTCCTGCTTGCTCCTTATCAAATTCGCGTAATGTTTTATCAATCAACAACTTTGATAATGAAGCTTCTATATCAACAACTTCACCGATAACACCACTTTTAATCATTACCATTAGATGATTGAATGCTGGACAATGTGCTGTCTTATTGGCTTCCATTAAAACAAGTTTCTTTCGTTCAGCAATAGTGTAAAGTTCACGTGCCTGACATCCATTTAAAACCAATGGAGTTTCGCAAAGAATATGTTTTTTTGCTTCCAATCCCTGCTTTATATATTCATAATGACTTAAATGAGGAGATGCAATGTAAACAGCATCTATAGAAGAAAAGAAGGAGTCCAGATCATAATAACTATTTGGAATATTATTCTCAGTACTAAAATTATCTATTTGAGTTTTATTTATATCAAATACACTCCTTATTTCCAATCCACTTACAAATTTAGCTTCAGTCACGAAACGTTTAGCTATACGTCCTAAACCTATAATACCGACCTTTACAGAACTTTGACTTTCATTGCGAAGTAAGGTTGAAGATATTCCTTTTGTACGAGGTAAATATACAACTTTACAAAATTCTTTGAGATAATCAAATTTTCCTTCCCAATCAGATCCTATGGCAAATATATCAACTTCATATTTTTGAATATCATCAATCTTTTGTCCTACATAATCTTCAATAATAATTTCGTCTGCTAAGCCTGTAGCTTTAACAGCTTCAATACGTTCAAGAACATTATTACGTACGTTTAATTTGCCTCGTTCTCTATCGAAATTATCGTTGGTTACGCCTACTATAAGATAATTACCTAATGATTTAGCTCTTTTTAAAAGATTTATGTGCCCTTGATGCAATAAATCATATGTTCCGTATGTTATTACTTTGGTCATAGCTTGTTATCAAATAGCCTCCAAGCATCTTTATAACTTGATGTTATTAACTTAAATTGTTTAGGAGTATAAATAAAAGGTTTTCTAAAAAAGAAGTGTAGAATGAAATAGCATATAAAAGCAAACAGATGTAATCCTCTCAAATGTTTAAGCGAAAAATATAAATGATTTCTACTTAAATGGTATATGGAAAAATCACTATTGTCTCCACCTGTAGATGAACTGACTTTATGCCAAATTAATGAATTATGTATATAGCCTAGAATTTCATTGTTATATTTAGTAGCTCTCCATACAAAATCTGTATCATCATAATATACAAAGTATTTTTCATCCATCAATCCTGTCTTTTTAAAAACATCTGCTTTAATGAGCATGAAACAAGTAGGAGCATAATCAATTTTTGATATAGTATTATATTGTCCAATATCTTGTCTATCTCCTCCTCTATGATATGTATAATTTTGTAACCACTTAAATCCACCTCCTGCTGCCCAAATTACTTTATCAGTATTCCAAATATATATTTTGGGAACAGCCATTGTGAATTTATTCATAAGCATTCCATTTAAGAGCTTTTCAATAGCATCATTCTCAAGATAGATATCATTATTTGCTAGTAAAATATACTCACACCGTTCGTTTAAGGCCTCTAATATTCCAATATTATTACCTTTAGCTACACCATAATTATTTTTTTGGAGTAACCATTTACATTCGAAATCGACTGTCTTTTGTAATTTTTTTCCTAATATTACACTATTATCCTTGGAATCATTATCAACTAGATATAGAATAAAATCTTTATAAGTTTGTTCATTTAAGGTTTTAAAAAAATCCTCAAGAACACTTTCGCTATTATATAGAACTGTTACTATACCTATTTTAGCCATAACTATTATTTATAAAGTCCTTTAATTTTCATTTCTTCAATAGAAGAATCATATTTGTCTTCCTTTATTTCTTGAGTATTTACCCAATTACAAAAACGTTCTATTCCTTTATCAAAAGTCCATTTAGGTTCAAACCCTAAAATGGAACGTGCTGCAGTAATATCAGCAAAATTATGTCGAATATCACCTAAACGATAATTTCCTGAAATGGTAATTGGTACTTCTATGTTATAATGTTTACATAATGTTTCAGCTACAGTTAATACATCCGTTGCAACTCCTGTACCTACATTAAAAACATGTCCATTTGCTTCATCTTTCTCAATACCTAAGATTGTTGCATCCACTACATCATCAATATATACAAAATCTCTAGTTTCTTTACCATCTTCGAATATATTAATGCCATTTCCATTCTTAATTCGAGTTGAAAATATTGATAAAATTCCAGTATATGGATTTGACAACGATTGTCCTGGACCATACACATTCTGATATCTATACGATACAGATGCAATACCAATAGTAGGACAAACCAAGTGAACCAATTGGCCTTGTACTTGTTTAGTTATTCCATAAACTGAGGTGGGATGTATCATCGAGTCTTCGGTAGTTCCAACTAATTTAAGTTTCTCATTACATCCAGGATATTTCACTTCAAAATCTCCTTGACTCATATCTCTATCCGAACGTTCTGTTGGATATACATATTGATTTAATTCTTCACTATAATAACGTCCTTCACCATATATTGCACGAGATTCAGCCACTACAACTTTTTTTACTGAGTGCTTTGTATTAGTCAAAATATCAAGAAGTAAAGCAGTACCACCTATATTGACATCTACATATTTTTGGATTTCATACATTGATTGTCCTGTTCCTGTCTCTGCTGCTAAATGTACTATACATTCTACATTTTCTATAGCTTTCATCCAATCTTCACGTGAAGTAACAGAACCTTTTATAAAGCTAACTTTTCCTATAATAGATTGATATAATGCAGAAGTTAGCTTGGGATTATCTCCATGAATTTGTGGGGATAAATTATCTAAGACAGTAACAGAATATCCTTTTTCAATTAATTTTAAAGCAAGATTGGATCCAATAAATCCTGCTCCACCAGTAATAAGTATATGTTTCATATTTAAATATTAATTAGTCAATAATAGTACCATCAGAATCAGTTTTACGCCACATTTTTGTATCAAAACAATAACGCTTTATAATCTTCGCTGGTGCACCAACAGCCACACAATAAGGTGGAATATTTTTTGTAACAACACTATTCGACCCTATAATGCAATGTTTTCCAATTGAAGCTCCGAGAATACAAACATTTTCTCCTAACCAGCTATTTTCTCCTATTATAACTTCGCCATTTTGAATAATAGGTTGGTTCTTTATTGGAGTAGAAATATCTTTATAACCATGCAAATTATCTGAAATATAAACTTTATCTGCTGTTAATACATTTCTCTCCAAAATAATTTTTTTTGTTGCATATATATGATTAAAATGCCCTATAGTAACTCCATCCTTTAATTCTAAACGACATTCTTTTTCTCCTGTCAAGGGTAATGCTGCCAACCAAGTTTTATATCCTACAAAAACATTGTTATGAATGAAAATATTATTTTTCCCATCTAATCTTAAAGGTTTATCAATAAAAGAATGTTTTCCAAATTTCTTAAAATATACCTTATACAAAATCCTAAGAAATAAATTGTATGGATAACTTATGAATCGCATATTACACTATATTAATTTTTCTATAAAATGTCGGTATATGAGAAAAATCCACATTGTATCCTTTTAAATGCTTAATTATTGAATTACATTGATGCCCCATTTCAGCAGCATATAGAAAAATCGACGTATCAACCGACCATAAAGTCACATTTTGAGTTAACAATAATTCTATCTCTAAAAATAAATTATTAGGTAAAATCTCTACATTTATATTATATGTTTCGAACAACTCCATTGTACACTTTTTAGACTCTTCGGATTCAACAGGATGAAATTTTACAAAAATTTTATTTATATTATCATCAATTAATTTGTTTATGCAGCCATTTCTTATGGCATCAATGTAACTATCCATTCTTATTCCATCTGATTCTGTAAATGATAATCCTAGCCAAATATGACAATTATCCAAATCATATTTTTTAGTCCAATTAAAACTATCTTTAACTTGTTTTAGTGAAATAATTTCAAGATTATTAGCTCGATAAAAAGAGTTTTCACTGAAGCCATAGAATTTTTTATCTATACAATTGAAACATGCATTATATATATAAGGTAATGCTTGCATCTTAAGACTAAATCCTTTTAATATAGCTATAATATCAGATAAAATGTATCTAATTTTATTATTTCTAAATGATCTTTCTTTTGAAAACTGTTCAAATAGTGATTGAAAATATATTTTCTCTCTATATACCGATAATCCTTCTTCAATATAATGAAAATTAACACAATTCTTATTTGTAATAATAATTTGTTGCAATGATGTAACAGCATCTACGTATGCAATGTATTTTTCATTTTCGCATAGCTTATTAATATGTTTGTCTATTGAATATATTGGTGCTAAGACATCAATGGGATGACGAAATAAATCTTTCATCGTTCTTATTCCAATATTATGAATAGGTATTGGTCCCCATTCATTTGAATATTTTTTTGCTATAAAAATGACATTTTTGTTTGGTATTCTTTCTTTACATATAACACCTAGTGATGCAAGATATGAAATATTAGAATGGATTATAAAGATATGCTTCATGGTATAATTTATATTCTTTTCCTTAAAAAGTCTAAATTTAAATATTTATATAGCCCTATTGATGTGAATAAATATATTAAGCTTTTTATAATAATATTAATATATATACATTCACTCCATTTTAACATATATACTGAGAACAAAATAACAATTGCAACAAGAGCAATAGGTATTACAACTTGTAAAAGTTTATTATGTAAGTTTGAATAGTAAATTGAAATTGATAGAATGACTAAAAAAGCAAAAAATGATGAGGCGCAGGCTCCGATTAGTCCCAAATATGGAATTAGCACTAAATTCTGTATAACACTAGCGAAACCACCTATCATTGTTGCTAATGAATTTATATGTGTTTTTCCTTTTGCTGTTACAATTGTTGAATATAAAAGTGATACAGATGACAATATCAATGGAAATAATGTTAATGGTACGTAAAAAAAGACATCTTTATAATTCTCTGTAGCAAAAAATATAAAAAACTCTTTTGCATATAAAGAAATACCCAAAGCGCTAATGAGAATGGCAAATAGGAAATAATCTCTTACTCTATAAAATTTTTTTTTAAAATTTAATGAACCATATATTTTAAAAAAGTATGGTTCAAATGCTTTATAAGCGCCATTAGATATAATATTTAAAATTAATGATAAAGTCATTGCTGTTGAATACACACCTAAACGTTCTAATCCAAGATATCTTTCAATAAAGAAGCGATCAGACATTGCCAATAAATAATAAGCTATAACCCCAGGTAATAATGGTAAAGAAAATCTTAATGCGATTTTAATTTTTTGCCAATTAAAATACCAATTCATATTTCTCAATGTAATGTATATAAATATGAGCCCAAATATAATACTTATACACATTGCTGAATATAAAAGCCCTAATGCTGTAAAATGAAAAAATACAACTAATACTATATTTATAGTAGCAGCTAAAATTCCTTTTACAAGATTTAAAATGGTTAAAGGCAAAGGATTCTCTTTAACACGGTATAAAGCTGATGGAAGAACTGAAAACAGATTAAAAAAATTTGTTATTATACCAACGATTATATATGGATAGAAATCTATATTCTTTGAGAAAATATTTGGATATATATATCCAAATATACATATCAGTATTGATAAAATTAGATTTATAGAAATAACAAAAATACTTAAGTTTCCTAATAAATTTCTTCTTTCTTCTTCATTATTAGCTTTATAGTAATAAACTAAATAATATGTATTAAGACATAAAAAGCCCAAAAGGAATAGAAAATTTATAATTGTATTAACATAGTTTACAATTCCGTAATCTGCTGGTGTTAAGTAGCTTGTCAGAATAGGAAATGTTATAAACGACAATGCTCTAGGTACGATATCACCAATTGCATAAATTGTTGTATTTTTAAGTAATTTGGTCTTTTCTGACATATGATAAATTTCTATTAATTAACCTATATATACCCATCATTCAATATATCTTAAGTCAAAACGTGTACCTTTATCTAATTCACAATTAATACGTTTCCCTATACATTCATCCAAATGTTTAGGAGAAAGTCCATAACCAGGACGTACGGAACGAAGATTCTTTTCTGTCAACACATCACCTGTTTTCATATCTTCGGCAATATATAGAGAACGTGAAAATTGACGCCCCTTAATCTTTGATGGATCAGTAGGATAATCAACAATACCCAATGCCTTTTCCACATTACGGATACTCTTTACCATTTCCTTAAATTCTTCAACGGTCATTGAAAAAGATGCATCAGGACCACCGATTGCACGATCAAGAATAAAATGTTTTTCAATCATTTCTGCTCCTAGGGCTACAGCAGCAATTGCTACATCAGAACCCATCGTATGGTCAGAAAGTCCCACTTTTACTCCAAAGCGTTCTTTCATATCTAACATAGTACGGAGGTTGACATTCTCCATAGGTGCAGGATAAGCAGATACACAACGTAGAAGTGTAATATCATAGTTCCCCACTTTATGACAAGCCTTAATAGCCAGTTCTATATCCTCCATCGTAGCTATACCTGTTGAGATAACCATTGGCTTACCCTTGCTTGCTGCATAACGAATAAGATTCACATCTGTTATCTCGAAACTTGCAATTTTCAGGATAGGATTACCACATGTTTCAAGAAAATCAACAGCAGTGTTATCAAATGGAGTAGAGAAGCAAATAAGGCCACATTTCTTGGCTTCATCAAAAATTGCCTGATGCCACTCCCATGGGGTATATGCCTCCTTGTAGAGGTCATAAAATGTCGTATCATCCCATAAAGTACCACCACTAACCACAAAATCTGGCTTTTTACAATCAAGAGTTAGTGTATCTGCTGTATATGTTTGTATCTTGACTGCATTTACACCAGCATCTGCAATAGCACGAACTGAAGCCAATGCTGTTTCAAGGCTATGGCCATGATTAGCTGATAGTTCCGCGACGATGAATGTTTTATTCATTCTTTTATGTTATTAATATATTTCCTCATTTTAATGAGCACAAATGTATTTATTCAATATATCACGATGTTGCTTCCACTCCTCGTTAAATATTGCGTATGACACACAGTCTATGCGTTCATTATCTCTCTTTAGGAAGTCCTTAAAATACCCTTGTTTCTGCAATCCAAAGCGTTCATATAGCTTTATTGCAGGAGTATTGAAAGAAAGGACTTCACATATTATTTTATGAGCATTTAGTTTAGCAAAACCATATTCTAGTATATTAAAGAGTATAGCCGAACCATACCCAGCCCCAATAAATTTCTGATTACCAATATATAATCCAAATTCATAGGTGTCTTCAGCACGCTCCGCACGTGTCAAAGAAGCATAACCTACCGGCTGTCCTTCGCTCTCAACAAACCAACAATATCCACGTTCACCTCTACATACACTTTCGTACCATAATTGCTGCTGTTCTTCCGTTATGATTCCAGTTGAGAACATATTTCTCGCTATATCCGGTGAATTGCGCCACATACGTATCGTTTCAAGGTCGCAATACTCAATATTTCTGAAGGCTACTTTAGGCATTGTCAGAATCTATTAAAGAGTGAACTACAACATCCTTATATTGTTCTTCGAAGAAGCAATGTTCCTTAAGAGTTGCTTCCCTGTGGAACCCATTCGATTCCAGCATAGTATAAAGATGCGGACGCAAGTCAAACGCATAAGTATAAATCTTATGCAACCCAAGATCTTTAAAAGCAAGTTCTTTCAGCATAGTCAGATAATTGCTCCAATGTTCAGAAAAATGTTCCTTTTCCAATTGGGTATCCATAATGAAAGATATCTCTGCATTGTTATCAATCCAATTTATATGAACCAAACCGCCATATCCTATACAGACACCTTTCTCCAAATAGGAGAAAAGAATCTGATCAGGCTTCTGTTGAGCATAAAGATTTGCCACCACGTTATCAAAATATCTTTGCTGATCCTCTGCAGTCAGAGGGCGAGCTTGACGAAGATGATAAATCTGTTCATTACGCCACTTCATGATAGAAAATCTATCCTCATAGCGCAAAGGAACTATAGAGTAGTCACCCAATGTGTACTCTTGTTGTTTTAGGCACTTGTAGCTAGGCATTATATTCAATTAATTAAGACGCTTGAAACCAGCTTGGCATATCGGTCCCTCAAGAGCCTTCATTACATCCTTGCCATCCTCAAAGTCACGAATATCAGCAAACACAGGGTCAAGAGCTTCGAAATATCCATCAATTATTTCTGGGGTATGTGCCAATGATGTGTACATCAATGTACCTGCAAGATAACCCTTTTTCAACATTTCCTGTGTTATATAAGTCTTATATGCTAGAGCATTAGGAGAGTCAAATGTGTAACCAGCAAGAGCTGGAATACCCCACTGATTTATCTTTAAACCAAATTTGTCGGCAAGAGCCTGCCAACGCACCTTGTTCTGCTTGCCAAGTTCTGTAATGTATTCCCAAGACTTTGTTTTCTCCATTACATCAAGTGCTGCAAGTGCAGCAGTTGGACCTATACGATCTGTCCAGAAAGTTGAACTAATCCAAGAACCTTGTGCAGCTTCCATAATATCTTTTCTACCAACTACAGCAGCAATTACATAGCCATTACCCATAGTCTTGCTATAGATTGTCATATCCGGATATACACCATATTTTGTATGAAGGCCGCCAAAAGTTTCACGAAATCCGGAAGTACATTCATCAAAAATAAGAATTACACCATATTCGTTGCAGAGATTGCGGATATGTTCAAGATAACCTTCTTCCGGTCCAAAATTACGGCAAACCTCCATCTTAACAGCAGCAAGGTCTGGAGTATTGCGGATGATACTCTCTATTTCTTCAAAATCATTGTAATGAAAAGGAATAGATGAACCACGAAGACCTTTTGGAACACCAGCTGTAGGTATTCCCGGGAGCAGATGGCCAGAGAGTGCATCACTCTCACCAAGATTCACAGACACATACCAGTCATGCCATCCGTGATAGCCACAGATAGCCACTTTATCCTTTCCTGTATAAGCACGTGCTATACGCACACACATAGAATTAGCTTCACCTCCACCACGTGTGTAACGAACACCGCCAGCCCATGGATTCATCTGAAGAAGACGTTCTGCAAGGTATACTTCCTCTGGACAATTGAGTGTGGTGAGGTTTCCATCACGAACCACTTTCATGACAGCTTCATCTACTTCTTCACAGGCATATCCAAGTGTATTGGTTCCTACCCCCATCAATCCACAATCAATATATTCACGACCATCAAGATCCCATACTCTACAACCTTTAGACTTGGAATAGTACGCAGGCCAGTTCTCAGGAAGCAATTGCTCAGGTCTCTTAGAAAGAAGGGATGTACCTCCTGGTATCAATGTTTTAGCTTTCTTGTAAAGCTCTTGTCCTTTTCCCATATCGTTTAATTATTTATTTATAATTGAATCATTTGCAATTGACTTGGCATAACCTTCATTATTAGCAAATTTACTGTTTATCTCGTACAATTCTTTGTGCTTAAGAAGATAGTCTATATAATCTTTCCATCCTCTATCAATGCCGAGGTTCTCAATAAGAGCTTTAATAACCTCAAAATCCTCGGGTTCATCAATAGTAATGCGATAGTCATTGGCATTATATTCACCCGCAGGATTTGGAAAATCATAAGTATTAAACAAATTACCACCATTAGCTGTGCCATTCTTCCAAATGTATGGTGTAACATGTTCTCGTTCCGACTTTAAATTAGCATCATTGTATGCCTTTTCAATAGCAGAAAACTTCATCACTTCAGTATCGAGTCCATCTGGGAAACTCTTTGCGTCTGTATGAATATAGTCGTATTCGGGATGTTCTATAGCAAAAGTAACTACAGCATCAATAACATTAGGATCTATCAACGGACAGTCGGAAGTTAGTCGGATTACATAATCTGGTTTCTCTGTAGCAGCTGTTCCATAGAATCGGGATAGCACATCATCTACAGAACCCTTGAAAAACTCTACTCCTAACTTATCTGCTACTTCAACAATGTATTTTGAACCTTCTTCATCAGTAGTTGCTATCTTCAATTTGTCAATAGACTTTGACTGAAGTATTCTAAGTAAATGAACTTCCAATAAAGTTTGGCCATTTACTTCTTTCAAAATCTTTGCAGGAAGACGGGTTGAACCATATCTTGCCTGTGTAATAGCTAATACTTTCATTTCCAATTAACCGGATTTAATAATTCTTTTTCTTTAACTGGAATGGACAAATTGATAGGAAAATCAATAATAGAAGATAAATTGGTTTTCAATTGCTCAACATTATCAACACCTATCAAAACTCCATCAATATATTTATTCTGTAAATTGTAATTCAGAGCTAATTCTGCAATAGAAATCTGTTGATTCTGTGCATAAACATCCAATTGTTCCAAGTATGGTTTTAAGGGTTGTAACTTGGGGGGAAGATGATTTCTCTCTTTAAAGAACAATCCTTGCAAGAATGTACTTCGTACATGTATTTCAACACCTTTTTCTTTCAATAAAGAAAAGTATGATTCAAATTGGCGATCAAATATATTATAAGGAATTTGAATTATATCAAATTCAATATTATCATTCAAAATAATTTCTAGTTCAGAAGGAGAATACAATGAAAATCCTACTTTTTTTACTTTTCCAGAATACTTTAGTGCAAGCATATCTTTCCACATAGTAGGATTTTCTTGATAGACTGAAAAATGGTGTAACAAATAACCATAAAGTCTCTCAACCTTCAAATCTTTTAGCGATTGATCAAAACATTCTTTTACGGACTTATCACATTTAGGATATTTAGAAACAATCTTAAACAAATTTTCTTTATCAATAGTTGTACCTAATATTTCTTCGGCATTGCCATAAGCTGAAGATGTATCCAAAATTCTAATGTTATTATTATATGCTTCCTCCAATATAGAATAAACCATAGCTGCATCTGGACGGCCAGCAGAATTAACTCCATATTGTACCCCAAATTGGACCGTTCCTAAAATAAGTTTGTTTGCTTTCATAAAATTATTCATTAGCTTCTGTGTTAAAATTAGCTTGACAAGCAATTCGTGTATGGAGAAGATTGCTAAAACCTCGTTTATATTTGACAATAGCATTTACTTTAGGGTCATCATTGTTACTAACATCTCCAAAATTAAACTTTTCAAAACCTTTCTCTTTGGCCAAAAGGATGGAACAGAACAATCCATAATGACCAATAGGTAAATTTTGTGCCATCAAATCCCTGTCATTGACACAGACACCATAATAGCAATCTTTATTACCATTTAATATCAACGTCGCTGTTACCAATTCATTGTTGTAATAACCCATTACAACATAACCCATTCCTTGTTTAACAGCTCTACTTTGCAGCATCCAACTTTCATGAGAGCGAGTATGGCGTTTAGCTACTGTGATATGAAAATCCTCAAATTCAGACATTATCTCATCAGTCATATTTGTTTTGTCGTAAATTCTGATGTCAAGGTTTCTTTGTCCCCAGTTAATAAGTGACTTATAACTCTTACGGACACCCATCTTGATATCATTCTCACTTTGATTCAAATCAATACTGTTCTCATATATGATTTTACTTGAAAATGTTATGCCATCCTGCTCATAATATTTCAAAAGGAAATAGGGATTCTCAAAAAATTTGAGAGCCTTAATGTTCTTTTCCTTTATCAATTGTTCAAGTTTAACAAACAACTCTCCAAAAGCTTGATTTTTAGACTTGGTAGGGAAACTATCATCATAAATCACATCTGTTGGAGACCCAAAGAAAGACAATTCTTCACCATTGGAAAACATAATTAGACTGATACAATAACCCGACTTGTCATACACGATTAACGATTCATCAGTCCACTTCTCACCAAAATACTCCCTATAATAATCTAAATGGATATCACAGAATCGATAATCAGAGCATGTCAATTTATACAATGCAGAATTATGATATGCATTCAATTCTTCGTCAGACAATTCTGAAAGACGTACAACTTTCATTATTTTAAAAATTCTAAAGTTTTTTCTATAATCCAATCTTGCTCCTCATCCGTCAAAGTGGGGAACATTGGCAAAGCCAAACACTTGGTATAATAATCTTCTGCTACAGGACAATCTCCTTCCTTCCATCCCAAATTCTTATAATATGGCATCGTATGAGCTGGAATGTAAAGAACTTGTGAATAAATATTGTTTTCACGCAAAAAGTCATACAATTCCTTACGCTTATCTACCTGAATGATGTAAAGATGGAATGCGTGAAGAATATTATTCGCACGAAATGGAGTACGGATACTTGTCCCTGCAAATGCCTCATCGTATTTCTTGGCTATCTCATTACGACGTTCAATACTCCAATCCAAACGTTTTAATTGGCTAATACCTAATGCAGCTTGAAACTCTGTGATACGATAGTTATATCCTAATTCCTGCATTTCATAATACCAACCACCATGATTTTCTTGAAGCAAAGCAGGGTCTTTAGTAATACCATGTGTACGATAAAGGCTTACTTTGTCAAATAATTCTTTATTATTAGTAGTAATAGCACCACCTTCACCCGTTGCAATATGCTTTACCGGATGGAATGAAAAGACTGTCAAATCTGCATAGTTGCTATTACCTATACGATTCACATTTCCCCTACTATCGGTTAATGCACCACCAGGAGCATGACAAGCATCTTCTACAATCGCAAATTCATATTCATCAGCCAATGAACGCAATCTCTCCACATCCACAGGATAACCAGCAAAATCAACAGGCACAACAGCTTTATAAGTTCCTTTTGGGGAAGCCTTCAGAATTTCTTCTAACTTATCCAAATCCATTAGATAGGTATCTGGATGAACATCACAGAAAACTATTTCTGCTCCACAATAACGGAAACCGTTAGCACTGGCAACAAACGTGATAGGTGTAGTGATAACCTTATCACCTGGTTGAATATCCAAGGCCATAGCACAAAGATGCAAAGCCGCTGTACCGTTACTAACCATACAGGCATACTTACATCCACAATATTTTGCAAAGTTCTTTTCAAATTCGGGAATCTTTGGACCTTGAGTCAGATAATCGGATTTCAATGTCTCAATTACAGCCTGAATATCTTCGTCTGTAATATGTTGACGACCGTATGAGATAGGATGGTCTATCATTTTACTTCAAAATTTGGATCAACGTATTTTTTGATATTTTCACGCATAGATTCAACTGTTTCCCATTCAGTATTGCTGTCAGAACTATAGTGGAATCCATCAGCTACAGGAACAGCATTATGATGTTTAATAAAATCTTCGCGTTGATGTTTAAATGATACAGAAGGCATGATGACATAATAACGACCTAAGTCGATGGTATCCAAAGCATCTGTTACCGTAATCATTTCTTCGTGAAGTTTCTCACCTGGACGAATACCCACTTCTACTTGTGGCAAGTTTGGTGCAATGGCTGTTGCAACATCCTTAATATGATAAGAAGGAATCTTTGGAATAAAAATTTCTCCACCGATATGATGACCGATTGCATACATGACCATAGCAACACCCGCTTCTAATGAAATGTTGAAACGTGTCATACGCATATCGGTAATTGGAAGTTCTTTTGCACCATTATCTCTTTTATTTATAAAGAATGGAATTACAGAACCACGTGAACCCATTACGTTACCATAGCGAACAACAGAGAAACGGATATTCTTTGAACCACTGATATTATTAGCTGCTGTAAAAAGCTTATCAGAAGTCAATTTGGTTGCACCATACAGATTGATAGGAGCACAAGCCTTATCTGTAGAAAGAGCAACAACATCTTGTACGCCTGTTGCCAATGCAGCTTTAATGACATTTTGTGCACCATGCACATTGGTCTTGATACATTCTTCAGGATTGTATTCTGCTGTATCTACTTGCTTGATAGCTGCAGCATGGATGATTACATTGGCACCTTCACAAGCACGTGTTAAACGTTCCAAGTCGCGAACGTCGCCAATAAAAAAACGAAGTTGTGGATATAATCTTTCCGGATACTTCTGTTTTAGTTCAAATTGCTTAAGTTCATCACGTGAATAAATGATGATTTTCTTAACTTGAGGATAATCCCTCAAAATGGTTTCTACAAATTTTTTACCGAAAGAACCTGTTCCACCGGTAATCAAGACAACTTTGTTGTTTAGCATATAGTGATTAATTTATTATATTACAATTTATTGTAATCCTTTTCAAGACTTACCCCCACGAGAAAAGTAGCATAAGGTGTGGGGCAGTATCTTGAACAAATGAATTTTATAGTTCTATATCAAATGATAGTCTTTTATCAAATGATAGTTGATAAATGAGAAATGAGAGTTATGCGATGATGAATTCAAAGTTCAGATTTCATCTTTTTTACAGTTTCCAATAATGGCTGTAAATCGTTTGTTATTACTCGGAATATTTCATCCTCATCTATCCGATGGTATTCATGTGCTATAATATTACGTAATCCCATTATGTCACTCCATGGAATTTCTTAGATATTGATTCTTCAATCCTAGTCAATAATGAATATATCGTACGTTTCAAATTCATACTAATATTAAATCTTCATTAATGGATTCACCAAACAATGTGTTCTCCAATTGTTTACGAAAACGAACTAAATCAACTTCGCATCCAAACAAAGTTTCTAACTCTCGTTTCATCCGCGAACGTAGTAATATATTAGGCTCACCTTCATAAACAACGTCCACATCACTTCCTTCATGCTGCTCGCCACGTGCTACGGAGCCAAACAGTCCAATTTTGGTTATTCCGTAAGACAAAGCTTTGGAATCTTTGAACTGCTTCAATAATTGTAGATATTCGGCTGTTGTTTTCATATCTTGTCTCCTTTCTTGGGATATGTAACAATGTGAATGAGTTTCGGTTCAGATGCGAGGTGTGAGGGTCTAACTTCCCCTACCCTGCAAACGGGGAGTTTGCGGACAGTTGATGTGATTCTTAAGGATATAGTTCCCTGCATCTGCACCGTACAAGAGGATTCTTTCCTCACGGATTGGAATGATTTCTTCTATAACGGTGCAAAATTAGGAATTTTCGATGAAATGGGCAAACTTTTTGAGTTATAAGTTATCAAATGATAGTTGGCAAATGATAAATGATAGTTTTTTAGTGGATGTTACCAAGATCCTTCGTGAGTTCTTCTTTGAGAGATTCGAGGAGCGTTGACAGGAATTGGTCGGGTGGGAATTTGTAACGGGGGTCTTGGGAGCGTCTGTAGAGCTCTTTCCAGGCGTCTAAGCAATAACTGAGTTTGACGTCCTTACCGTTTCAGACGGCAGTAGCTTTGTCACAGCACATACCGGTGGCACGTACTATCTCGTCACGGGTGACGTGGAGCTGCTTGCAGCTGTGCTGCATGAAGCGAGCAAGATGGGGGAATTTTTCTGTTTTCATTGTTCTTTTGTTTAAAGTTTTTGCAAAAGTAATCAATTAAATGATAAATGAGAGTTGATAAATGATAATTTTTGGTGGATGTTCTCGAGATCTGTTAAATGTGTTAATCTCGTCTTGGACGTGAAGACGGGCGGTATGGTGGTTTCGGGGCTTTTTTCTTTCTTCGTGGCATGAAACCGTTGAAGAGTACCATCCCTATCCGGGAATTGCAAACGCTGATTCGGCAGTGGAACAGAAGGGGCCTCAAGGAGGCTGCCTTGCAAAAGGTTCTGGAACTGTATTTAGGACTACCGAACTATATGAACAACCAAGGGAAATACCCCGTGTATAACTTTTACGACCTGGCCCGATTGCTGAGATTCCGAACGGCTGGCACGATGCTGGAGGCTGTAAAGCTGTCGGAATCCTTCGGTTGGGAGCCAGGTGACAACAAGCTGAACGTGGGGTGTTTCTACTCGCCGTTGTGGTGCGCAGATGGGGATACAACGCTCGCTCCCACTGCTGACACGACTGCTGATGTGACTGCAGATGTGACTGCAAATTTGCAGCAAGGAAGTAATATATATAATATTAATAATAATAACTATTCTCCTCCGGAGGCAAATCCTTCGGAAGAAGGTAGGAATTTCTTTCAGAAAATCAAGGAAAATACGATGGAAAGGGCAGAATATTTAGAACCGCTGATTACTTATTTTCAACAACAGGAAGCGGGCGTGCCGCGCGAAGAGGCGTGCGCGGATGTGGTGTATTTAGTGAACGAACTGCTGATACCGCACTTCATCAAGCAGGAGAAGTTCATGAGGATGAAGCACAACGGGCGGTTGTCGTGGCTGAAGAACTTGCTGAAATCCGGACACGGAAGGGGGCTGATGCAGAAGGCGGCCGAGGCCGGACGGCAACGGCGGGCACTGAAGAAACAACAGGCTCTGCAGGAGGTGAAGCTGCACAACCGGCCGCTATCGCCCTACGAATGGACGGACCCGGTGAGCGGTACCCGCTTCTACGAGGATGCTGCAGAGGGACAGGTGACCATACCGGCGGATGCTCCGCCACGGCCTAATGACGGGGCGTTTTGGAATGTGATAAAAAAATCGTGGACATAAATAATGTCATCCAGACGACCGAAGGGAGGAAGGATCTCGTGTACGTAAACGTGGATGTTATCGAGATCCTTCGCTGCGCTCTGGATGACACTATCATTTATCATTTCTCAATTATCATTTATTATGGAAAAGAAAGCTTTTTATGTATTGAAGGACTTTGAGGAGAACTTGAAGGTTACGAGTGGAAAGAATTATGTGGCGAAGTGCCCGAAGTGTGGAAAATGGAACTTGTATATCTCGAAAACGACGGGGCTATACAACTGTTTTACAGGGGGGTGCGACTTTAAAGGGATTTTGCAGGACTTTCTGCCTGAAAGACCAACGACAGGTGCTACCCACACCGGGGAATTCTACCCGAAAAAGAAGAAGATACGCTTTGTGGCTGAAACATCGCGTGCCGAGAAGGATTCCGTTAAGATGATGCCTACGGACTACAAAAGATTAACTCCGGAGACCCTAACGAAAATCAAACGGGTGACGGAGGTAGCCGAGACGGCCGACTTAGATGAACAGGCGGCCCGCCATTACTTGAGCGCAATGGGTATCAGCCTGCAGACGGCGGCGTTGGCACGGGTGGGTTGCCTGACGACCCGTTTCACCAATCCGGACAGTAAGGCGGAAAATGGAGAGACCCTGCACCTACGCAGCTTAGCGTATGTGAACTATGTCAATGGGCAGGCGGTGAACGTGAAGTACCGTTCGTGTGAGGTCTCACGCTCCACCCCCAAGGACAACGAAGGACGGACGGTCTTCATGAAGTACTGGAACCAGGACTCTCCCACCACGCCGTGTGCGCCGTATCACATCGACTGCATCAACCCGCTTCGGGTGGAGGAAGAAGTCATCGAACGGCTCATCATCACCGAAGGGGAAAAGGATGTGCTGAGCTTGTTAGAAGCGGGGTACCGGTACGTCATCAGTGTGCCGAATGGGGCATCGTGTGTACCGAGCAAGGCATTCGAGGCGTTCGAGGAGTGGTTAGCACCGGTAAACGATGTGGTGCTGTGCGGTGACACGGACTTGCCGGGACGCACGTTGGTGAAGAAGTTGGCGGATTACTTCGGGCCACGGAGCTTGACGGTACAACTGCCGGCCGACTGCAAGGACATCTCGGAAGTACTGGTGAGCTACGGGGTGGAAACGGTGCGGAGCATCATCGACGGCGCACAACCATTAGCGACGGACGACATCATCACCGTGGAGGAACGGGCCGACCAGGTGATGGAGGTGCTGCAAGGCAGGTACGACAAGGGGTACGAGGTGGGATTCGGTCCGCTGACCGACCGGGTGTTCCATCCGACGGACTTGGGCGGACTGATTATCGTGACGGGGAAGCCGAACAGCGGGAAAACGGACTTCCTGAACGACCTGACTTGCCGGCTGATGATGAAAACGGGGCGGCACGTGTGCTATCTGTCGTTCGAAGTGCCGGACAAGAACAAGCACATTGCCCAATTAGTGCGGCTGGCGTTGGGACAGGTGAACACGGCGCGTTACACCCGGGAGGAGTTAGAACCGCTTATCCACTACCTGCATACGCACATGGTACATTTAGACATGCACGAGGTCTCTCCCACTCCGGCACATATCTTAGAACGGGCGGACCGGGTGCGGCGTACGATGCCGATGGAGTATTTAGTGATTGACCCGTATCTGTTCATGGAGGTGGAAACGGGGCGTTACAGCAGCGAGACCCAGGCCATCAAAGCCATGCTGACGCAGGTACAGACCTGGGGACGGACGCATGGCGTGTGGGTGGTGATTGTGGCGCATCCGCGCAAGCTGATGAAGCTATGGGGCAGCAACGACACGGAGGACATTGATATGTACACCATTGCGGGCAGTGCGAACTGGGCGAACTTGGCAGACTTTATCCTGTCCATCACCCGTGTGGATGAGGAAGAGAAACGCTACACCCGCCTGGACATGCTGAAGGTGCGTGACCAGGACTTGTGCCGCAAGGGTACGGTGGTGTATGTGCGCCAGCCCTGCGGACGCTACGATGAACGCGAGTCGGTGGAGCAGGTACAGGCGGAAATGCAGGGGTTAGTGCTGGAGCGGGATTCTGCACCGTGGTTGAGATAATGCAAATTTCTCTCGTCTGTTATAAATCCTTTATCATACGATTGATAACAGACGAGAGAACAGGAACATCTTCTTTGCAAATGTTAAAAATAATATCAGCATCCACATCAAAATAATGATGGACGATATAATCACGTACACCCATCACATTCTTCCAAGGAATTTCTGCGTATTGGGATAATAGCTCATGATTCGTAATTTTATCCAAATTTTTAATACTTTCTCCAATTGCAGATAGCTTCATACAAATACTATCCAGTAAAATCATTCCATTTTCTGATAATAGAAAATCATCTGGACTATTAATTTTATCACTTCTTCTTATAACTTCATGAAGTGATTTTTGAATCAATTCCAAAATATGAAGTGTCATCAACGATTTACACATAAATAACCTCCTTCATTATGTGATCTTTAAAAAATGAATCCATTTTTTCGCGTATCCGAACCACGTCAACAGAGCAACCAAATAATTCCTCCAGTTCCATTTTAATACCTCCTATGGCAAAAAGTCCTTTGGGAGTTCCTTCAAAACATACATCCACATCGCTTTCATCCCGTTGTTCACCACGTGCAACAGAACCAAACAGTCCTATTCGAGTGATTCCATATTTCAATGCTTTAGAATCCTTGAACTGTTTCAATAATTGCAGATATTCGGAAGTTGATTTCATATTTTATTCTTCTCATCTTCTAACGATACAAAAATAGGAATTTGTTTTTTGAAAAACAATTATTTTATGAAAAACATTCTTTATCATAAATAAACCGAACATTTATGGTTCACCTAAGGCTTCGACGATAAGGCGGACTTGGGCCGGGGTGAAGCTGCGGGTAGCATCCGAGAAGCCAGCCCGATGAAGGGCATCCATCAGATTGGGGTACAGGTTGATCCACTGCATGAGCTTCTTGCGGGCTGCAGCCGTGGTGATGTGGGGACAATAGAGCTGGGCGAGTTCGCCTTTTCCGTAGGTTCTTATATTCATCTTTTAAATTAAAAATTAAAAGTTAAAAGTTTTTTTAGTGGGTGTTATCGAGATCCTTCCTCCCTTCGGTCGTCTGGATGACAAGACCAAAGGTCATATGGATGACAACAATGTTCAAATTTACAAATTTTTCACCTGATTACCAAGTATTTGCATCGTATTATCGCTCCTTATCGCGCATCATCTTTCCGTATCGGGAACGGTCGTGACGGAACGGGCTTTCCGTACTTGGGGATGTCGTATCTTTGTCTTGTCATCGGAAGCTTATAGAGCTTACTGCAGAAGCTTATAAAGGTTTTCGAGGAACGTTAGTAAGGTTATTGCGAAAGCTTTAGCACGTTGCTCAGGATGACACGATTATTTAATTTTTAACTTTTAATTCTTTAAAAAGTATGATTGATTACAGTGTGGCTCCCAAGCCGAATCCACGTGACCGTGAAGCAGCTCCCAAGTATTATGGCACAGCACAATGCCAAGGTATCATTAACCTGAGCCAATTTGCCCAACACATTGCCACCCACGGATGTGTGTATAAGCGAGCGGACATTGCCGCCGTGCTGACGATGGCCGTGGATTGCCTGAAAGAGATGTTGCTGAACGGCTACAAGGTGGAACTGGGCGATATGGGGGCATTTTACATCAGTCTCTCCAGTGCAGGTACCGTAACCCCGAAGGATTATAACCCGATTCATCACGTGAAGGCCGTGAACGTGAACTGGGAACGAGGGGTCAACTTCCTGAACCTGAAGAAGGAAGCCGAGTTTAACCTCGTGACCATCCGTGCATACCAGAAGAAGATGTTGGCTGCCGTGAAGAACGGGGAAACCGTGGTGAACCTCGTGGAGGAAGAAAAGGAGGAAGAAACCGGCGGTGAGGATTTGACTGCATGATTTTAAACTCACCACAGAGTACACAGATGAACACAGATTTTTTAATAAGCCATCCGGATGGAATTAAATTTATAATCCGTGGAAATCTGTGTAATCTGTGGTGCAAAAAACATCAACTATGGAAAAAGAAAACAGAACGATTTGGAGTAAGATTTTGAGAGTGGCAATTACGGTATTGACTGCCTTGGCTACTGCGCTGGGCGTACAAGCGTGTGGGGGATTATGAGCAATGCCATACTATCCAGTTCGCAGTACCAGAACTACCGGCGGATTGACCTGATTGTGATACATTGCAGTGCTACCCGTTGTGACCGGCCGTTCCCGCTGGAAGCGGTGATAGCCTGTCACCGTGCGCGGGGATTTGCTACCGTAGGTTATCACTACTACGTGACGCGCGACGGAACGGTACACGCGGGACGCCCTCTTTACCAAGAGGGAGCACATGCGACGGGATATAACCGACGCTCCATCGGGGTGTGTTACGAAGGAGGACTGGATCCTCGCGGACAACCGGCCGACACCCGTACCGATGCCCAAAAGGAAACCTTGCTGAAACTGATGCAACGGCTGAAAAAAGATTATCCCCATGCCCGGATTGTGGGGCACAGGGATATTCCATGCGTAGCAAAGGATTGTCCTTGCTTTGATGCAAGGGGTGAGTATGAATATCTTTAACTATTTTTTTTGTTGATTATCTTGCTGAACCAAACGTTCAGCCCTGTCCATACCAATACATCCACCCAAAAGAGGATGTTGATGTTCACGCCAGAAAAGCTACCTGCTACCGTACCCACGATAAAGGCTGTGGAGATAGCCTGGATGAGTATCAGTGAATTTCTTGGGGTGAAACCCATGGCCAGGAACTTGTGGTGAATGTGCGTCTTGTCCGGATGGAACAAGTGCTGCTTCCGACGGGCACGACCCAACACCACGCGTACCACATCCAAGCAAGGTACCAACAGGATACTGAAGGCTATAATAACCGGTTTACCTATCAAAGAGGGTGGCTCTACACCTGTGTACATACAATACTTGATGACCATGAAACTTATCAGGAATCCTAACGTAAGGCTACCGGTATCGCCCATAAAAATCTTCTTGCCCCGCTCGGCATTGCCAAACACATTATAGATAAAGAACGGAATAAGAACACCTATAGCCGCAAATACCAACATAGCATACATCCACAACCCATCTACAGCAAAAATTACGCCAAAGAAGGTCAAAGCCACGATACAGATACTGGAGGCCAAGCCATCGATACCGTCAATCAAATTGATTGCGTTGGTAATGAAGATAATAAGCAACATCGTCAAGGGAACACCAATGTACGGCGTTACCTCGTAAACGCCGAACAGCCCATAGAAATTATTGATATACAATCCGGCAAGTGGAATCAACACAGAAGCCAACAGCTGATAGAAAAACTTCTTGCGATAACGTACCCCCACCAAGTCATCGCCAATACCTATGAGATACAGCAAAGTAAGCCCCGAGAACAGACAAAGCATTTCGGATGCCATTTTCACGGAATATAATTCATTGGGTATGAACCCCATGATTACCCGGAAGGCGGTCAGCAGACAGAATACAAAAAGAATGACCGGGAAGAACGTAGCTCCTCCAAGACGCGGTACCGGACGGGTATGCACCTTACGTGAATCGGGAACATCGAACAGACGTTTTCTCAATGATATGATGAGAATTCTCGGTATAATCTTTTGTCCCATATAGGCTGCCAGTACAAAACTGAACAACGTAATGTATAAATTCTCCATAAGTCTATGTTTATCAAATAGGTTCACAATACCATCGTGAGACACGCACCATGACACCCATTCCTATAATTGCTTTCAAGAAATAATACTGTTTGTCCTTACGTACCAACTTGCCAACCGAACCTTTGAAAGGTCCCTTCACCACTCTCACTTCCTTACCCACCATCGCTTCTGCCTCCGATTGAGTCATATAGGTTGATGTCTGGAATTCCGGATCGCAAAGCAAACGGAGTTCTACCATGTCACGGGCAGGAATCTCACAAAAGTCCTTGTTCCCCGGTTGGCGGAAGATGCTGACAGGAATTTGACATTCGCCCAACATCTTGACCATCTCCTTCTGGTCCCCCTTTTTCTGTACAAACAACAGGTTATGTATGGCAGGTACCAGAATCTGCTTCGGTTTGCCTTCGGCATTCGGCTTCACTGAAATTGTCATGGGGATAAAATGAACATATCCGCAATCCTGCAGATAGCGGCTAACCTTCTGTTCCTGACAATTGAAGGTACGGATAGCGTACCAGGGCTCATTGTCCGATGACATACAAGGCGTGTTCATTTCCATCATATCAACTCAGTAAACAAGTTAGTTTTATATAAACGTAGGCAAAGGTAGGAAAGTTTTTCGGCAATACAAAAAAATATAACGATAAAAAAAGGGGTTGCTGTCCGCAACCCCCTTTAATAAATATTTTTATTTTCTTGGCTTGATGTCCAGCTTCACGGGCTTGATCATATTTTCCGGACTGAGGATGGTATCAAGTTCTTCCTTAGTCAGGATGCCATGTTCGAGTACCAGCTCATAAACACTGCGGCCGGTTTCGAGAGCTTCCTTCGCAATCTTGGTGGAATTCTTGTAACCGATAACCGGATTCAGAGCCGTTACCACACCGATACTGCTGTGTACTTCGTTGCGGCACTTTTCTTCGTTGGCGGTAATACCGTCCACACAACGGGTACGGAGGGTATCGAAGCCGTGAATCATCAAATCGACAGACTCGAAGCAGCACTGGGCCATCACCGGTTCCATGGCATTGAGTTCCATCTGGGCAGCATCGCCGGCCATAGTCACGCAGAGGTCGTTACCCATCACCTTGTAGCAAATCTGGTTCATCACTTCGGGGATAACCGGATTGACCTTACCCGGCATAATGGAAGAACCGGGCTGCATAGCCGGAAGGTTGAACTCAGTCAAACCGCAACGAGGACCGCAACCCAAGAGGCGGAGGTCGTTACAAATCTTGTTCACCTTGACAGCCACACGGCGCAAAGCGGATGAATAACCTACCATGCAAGAGGTATCGGAAGTAGCACCTACCAAGTCGCCGGAAAGCTGGAAGTCGAAGCCGGTGATGTCGCGCATGGCTTCTACACACTTTTCAGCATAGCCCGGTTCAGCACAGATACCGGTACCGATGGCAGTGGCACCCATATTGACTGTCAGGAAGTCGGCAGCCGCTTCTTCCAAGTGCTTCACTTCGTCCTGCAAGATGCTGGCGAAACCATTGAATGTCTGGCCCAAAGTCATAGGCACGGCATCCTGCAACTGGGTACGTCCCATCTTGATGACGTGGGCAAACTCACGACCCTTGGCACGGAACGATGTAATCAGTTCCTGCAGGTGAGGCATAAAGCTGAGATGCTTATAGTACAGACCTACATGAATAGCAGTAGGATAAGCATCGTTGGTTGACTGCGAGCAGTTCACGTGGTCATTGGGTGAGCAGTATTGATATTCACCGCGCTGATGACCCATAATTTCGAGGGCACGGTTGGCAATCACTTCGTTGGCATTCATGTTGGTAGTCGTACCGGCACCTCCCTGAATCATATCCACCGGGAAGTGTTCGTGATGCTGGCCGTCCATAATTTCACGGCAAGCCTGCTCGATGGCCTGAGCCTGAGCGTCGGTCAAGAGGCCGAGTGCGTGATTGGCGCGGGCAGCTGCCATCTTGGTTACAGCCAAGCCATAGATGAAGCGCGGGTAGTCACACAAATGAAAATTACTGATCGGGAAGTTTTCGATACCTCTCAAAGTCTGTACGCCATAGAGGGCGCTTGACGGAATCTCGCGTGCGCCGATGAGGTCGCTCTCGATGCGGGTTCCTTCCAAATTCTTAGTTTCCATATCTTAATAAGGTTATAAAGTTCAAACTAAGGCAAAGTTACAAACCTTTTTCGAGAATCAAAAATTAAAACTGATAAATGAAGGGGAAAGAGGGGATTTTTAAAAGGAAGCAAAAAAAGTACGAAGAAAATTTGCCGTTTCAAAAAATAGCTGTAATTTTGCATCGCTTTTCAGAAAAAGCGTTTCGGGGTGTAGCGCAGTCCGGTTAGCGCACCTGCTTTGGGAGCAGGGGGTCGTGGGTTCGAATCCCGCTACCCCGACAATAAATAAAAAAATAAAAGGTTGCCGAATAGCAACCTTTTATTTTTTTATTTAATCACTTCCAAAGTCTTGAAAATACGGGTAAGCTTTTCCACGGCGATATCTACCTGCTCTTTAGTGTGGGTAGCCATCAGCGCAAAGCGGAGAAGGGTATCCTGCGGTGCACATGCAGGTGGAATGACCGGATTGATAAACACACCCTCGTCGAAGGCCATCTTCGTTGCAAGGAAAGTCTTTTCGGCATCGCGCACATAAAGCGGGATAATCGGACTTTCGGTTTCACCAATCTCGAAACCGGCCTGACGGAAACAATCCAACGCATAATTGGTGATTTTCCACAAGTTTTCCTGACGTTCCGGTTCGTTCTGGAAGATATGCAAAGCTTCGAGGGCAGCAGCGGTTGAAGCCGGTGTGCTGGAAGCCTGGAAAATGTACGAGCGACAGGTGTGGCGAATCCAGTTGATGGTATCGCTGTCGGCAGCCACGAATCCGCCCAATGAAGCGAATGACTTCGAGAATGTACCCATGATGACATCTACCTGATCGGTTACACCGAAATGGTCACAAACACCGCGTCCCTGACGACCGAACACGCCCATACCGTGGGCTTCATCGACCATAATGCTAGCATTGTACTTTTCTTTCAGCTTCACGATTTCGGGCAATGGAGCCAAATCACCTTCCATCGAGAACACGCCATCCACAATGATGAGCTTCACGGATTCAGGATTACACTTCTTCAATTCCTTTTCGAGGGCTTCCATATCGTTATGCTTGTACTTCAGCTGGGTAGCGAAAGACAAGCGGCGTCCATCTACAATGGATGCGTGGTCGCGGTCGTCGCAGATGATGTAGTCCTTGCGGTCCACCAAAGTCGGGATAACGCCTTCGTTCACGGTGAAACCTGTGGTAAATACCAAACATTCTTCCTTGCCGAGGAAAGCGGCCAATTCTTTTTCCAACTGTACGTGAAGGTCGAGCGTTCCGTTGAGGAAGCGGGAACCGGCACAACCAGTGCCGTATTTCTTGGTAGCTTCGATGGCAGCGTTCACAATACGTTTGTCGTAAGTCAAACCCATGTAAGAGTTGGAGCCGAACATCAAAACTTTTTTGCCGTCCATCGTTACCTCAGTGTCTTGTGCGCTGTCGATTTCGCGGAAATAAGGATAGACACCCATCGCCATATATTCTTGCGGCTGTCTATATTTGCTGAATTTTGTCTGTAATAAACCCATATATATTAAGGTGTTTTTTTGTAAGCCAACAGGTGACTTACACAATTTCTCAAATTGTGTGCAAAGATAGTAAAAAAGAAATTCATTTTGCATCTTTTAGAAAGAAAAATGCACACCGACCGCAAAACTTTGTATTTTTTGCGGTGTTCTGCATAAAATGTATTAACTTTGTAGAACGAATTAGGAACAACACCCGATAAAGATAGTATGACCGAAAAGAAAAAGATTGTTTTTGTAGTGAACCCCATCTCGGGCACCCAAGGGAAAAAGGCCATATTGAAATGGATTGACGAACGGCTGGACCGGTCTGTCTATGATTATTCGATAGTCAAGACGGAATATGCCGGACATGCCACACAGATTGCAGCATCGGCTGTTCATGACGGTGCGGACATCGTGGTAGCCATCGGCGGTGACGGAACCATCAACGAAATAGCACGTTCACTGGTACATACCGAAACGACATTGGGTATCATACCTTGTGGCTCGGGTAACGGATTGGCCAGGCATCTGCATATACCGATGGATCCCAAAGGTGCCATCGACATTCTGAATGAAGGCTACCGGATATGTATCGACTACGGAAAAATCAACAACATTCCTTTCTTCTGCACTTGCGGCGTGGGCTTCGATGCCTTCGTCAGCCTGAAGTTTGCCGACTCGGGCAAGCGGGGACTCCTCACCTACCTGGAAAATACGTTGCACGAAAGCCTGACGTATCAGCCTGAAACGTATGAGATTGAGAACGAGGAAGGTACCGTAAAACACCATGCTTTCCTGATAGCTTGCGGAAATGCTTCGCAGTATGGAAACAATGCTTATATCGCCCCACAGGCTTCGCTGACTGACGGGTTGATGGACATCACGATTTTAGAACCATTTACGGTGCTGGATGTGCCGAGCCTGTCGTTCCAATTATTCAACAAGACCATTGACCAGAACAGCCGTATCAAGACGATGCGGGCCAAGAGAATCAAGATTCACCGGACCCAGGAGGGAGTGATGCACTTTGACGGCGACCCGCTGATGGCCGGCAAGGAACTGGATGTGGAAATCATCCCGAAGGGCTTGCACGTGATTGCTTCGGAAAAGAAGAAAAAAAGCTTCGTAGAAACGGAAAATCTCCTGCAGGTGATTACGGACTACTTTACCGGCTTGCACCTGAAAGGGGAAGAATTGTTGGCCAAGCGGCAGAGCCACCTGTTTGAACTGAACCGGACCTTGCTGCGGAAGTTAGCGAAGAAATGATTTTTTAAGGCACGGATTACACGGATTTCACGGATTTTCTTTTCCTTGTGTTTCGTAGTCGTTCCGACTGACTCGATGACGCGGATTTCTCACAGACTGATGAGTCCGTGTCATCCAAACGAGCCGAAGGCTATGTTATCAGAGGATGGGTTCCGTGCAATCCGTGTAATCCGTGCCTTAAAATTCTACATTTTCAAATAAAAATCGCGGGTCAAGGCGATATAGCCCTCACTATATACATGACGTTCGAGTTCGATGACCAATTCATCGGGCCGGTAATGGATGGGGTTACGCCGGAATTCCATCAAGGTGCGTTTGGGAGGCAACCCCGGACGGGTAACTACGGCTGTGTGCCGGGATGGATAAAGACCACAAGCAGCAGCCACATTCACCAAATGTCCCGTCTGTTCGAAGGGAAGAACCACAGAGAAACGACCGTCCGGAGTCAAGAGAGCAGCCACTTTTTCCAGCAGTTCATGGATACTCAAGGTATCGGTATGTCGGGCAGTATTCCGCTGTCCGTCAGGACTTTTCAAAGAATCCACAAAATACGGAGGATTGGAAACAATGATATCGAACCGGGGGTCGGGCGTATAAGTCCGCAAGTCTTGAAGGGAAGCTCCTACCCGCTCCTTCCAAGGTGATGCCTGGATGTTTTCTTGGGCCTGTAAAACGGCATCCGGATCGATATCGATAGCGGTAATCCGGGTTTGGGCGGAACGCTGTGCCAGCATCAGGGCAATCAGTCCCGTTCCTGTACCGATGTCGAGGATGCGTCGGGAGTCGGTCAAGTCGGTCCAAGCACCGAGAAGCACTCCGTCCGTACCCACTTTCATGGCGCAACGGTCGTGACGGACGGTAAACTGTTTGAAGGCAAAAAACGGGTTCGGCATAAGATTGGCAAACATTAATGTTTTGCAAAGATACAAATATTTTGGATTCGTATGCCCAAAATGTAGGTTTTCAGATCCTTCACTCCGGTCAGGATGATACGACAGAGGGGTATTTAACATTTATTTTAGGATTCGTACGCATTTGTTCAGCAGGTTTTTTTCTTATTAATTAAGGAATGATTAACTTTGCAATCCGTTTATAAAGACGGATTCCTTAAACAGATGAAAAGATATGAGCAAGAAGAACAAAAACGAGGATTTTTATATGGATTCAGAAAACGAACAAATATCGATGATAGCCGAAATCTCGACTGAGGTAGAGGACGAATCGACCCTGAAACTGGAATATGACAAGGAGATACCCGTGTTGGCGCTTCGCAACATGGTGATGTTTCCGCATGTAGTGATGCCAGTGACCATCGGACGGAACAGTTCGTTGAAACTGGTGAATGCTGCCTTCAAGAAGAAATTACCCATTGCACTGGTTTGCCAGCTTTCGGCAGAAGTGGATGACCCCGGTTATCAGGACCTGTTCCATATAGGCGTAATAGCCCGTGTGCTCCGTGTGTTTGAAATGCCAGGAGGAAACACGACAGCCATCATGCAATCGTCCGGCCCCAAGATTCACCTGGACAACATCGTCCGTACACTGCCCTATATGAAGGGAATGGTGACTCCGCTGGAAGAAGAAGACGTGGATGAACATTCCGACGAATTCAAGGCGCTGACTGAAAGCTGCAAGGAACAGGCCAACAAGTTCGTCGAAAAATCGGAACGTTTGGCACCGGACACCGCATTCGCCATCAAGAATCTGGATCATCCGATGATTTTAGTCAACTTTATCTGCGCCAACTTCCCTTTCAATGCGGATGAAAAGGTGCAGCTCCTGAGATACAACAACCTGAAAGACCGGATGTACCGGTTGATACAGATACTGAACCGGGAAGTACGTTTGGCCGACATCAAGCAGGCCATCCAGATACGTACACGGGAGGATATAGACCGCCAACAACGTGATTACTTCTTGCATCAGCAAATAAAGAACATACAGGAAGAGTTAGGTGACGGACAAGACAACGATATAGATGAGCTGCGTGCCAAGGGCGCCCGGATGAACTGGCCCAAGGAAGTGGCAGACGTGTTCGAAAAGGAAGTGACCAAGCTGGAACGCATCAATCCGCAGGCTCCTGATTACAGTGTTCAGCTGACTTACCTGCAAACGATGTTGGCTCTGCCATGGGGAATCTATACGGAAGACAACCTGAGCATAGCCAATGCAGAAAAGACCTTGAACAAGGATCATTACGGTCTGGAAAAGGTAAAGGAACGCATTCTGGAACATTTGGCGGTACTGAAGCTGAAAGACGACATGAAGTCGCCCATCGTCTGCCTGTATGGTCCTCCGGGGGTGGGAAAGACTTCATTAGGACGTTCGATTGCCGCTGCCCTGAAACGCAAATACGTGCGGATGTCGTTGGGAGGAGTACACGATGAAGCGGAAATACGCGGACACCGCAAGACCTACATCGGTGCCATGCCGGGACGCATCGTGAAGAGCTTGATTAAAGCGGAAGCTTCGAATCCCGTAATTATCCTGGACGAGATAGACAAACTGGGAAGTGACCACCGGGGTGACCCGAGCTCGGCCATGCTGGAAGTACTGGATCCGGAACAGAACCATAGCTTCCACGACAATTATCTGGATGTGGATTATGACCTCTCGAAGGTGATGTTCATCGCTACAGCCAACAATTTGGGAAGCATCCCTCCTGCCTTGTTGGACCGTATGGAGCTGATCGAGGTGAGCGGCTACATTACGGAAGAAAAGGTGGAAATAGCCCGCCGGCATCTGGTACCGAAGGAATTGTCGAACAACGGCCTGAAGAAGGAATATGTGAAATTCTCGAAGGCGGCATTAGAGTATATCGTGGAAAACTATACCCGCGAAAGCGGTGTCCGTGAACTGGAAAAGAAAATCAATAAGGTGATGCGCAAGATTGCCTTGGAATTTGCCCGTGACGGATATGAACTGGTACACGACATCAAGCCGGCCGATGTGCGCAAGTACTTGGGGGCACCGGAATACTCGCGTGACAAGTACCAAGGCAACGAATATGCCGGTGTAGTGACCGGACTGGCCTGGACTGCTGTGGGCGGCGAGATTCTGTTTGTGGAAACCAGCCTGAGCAAAGGTAAAGGCGGACGCCTGACACTGACCGGCAACTTGGGCGATGTAATGAAGGAATCGGCCATGTTGGCATTGGAATACCTGAAAGCACATACCTGTTTGTTGGGTATATCGGAAGGGATTTTCGAAAACTGGAACATTCACATCCATGTGCCCGAAGGTGCCATCCCGAAAGACGGTCCGTCGGCTGGTATCACCATGGTAACCTCGTTGGCATCGGCCTTGACACAGCGCAAGGTGAAGCAGAACTTGGCCATGACGGGCGAAATTACCCTCCGTGGCAAAGTGCTTCCGGTAGGTGGTATCAAGGAAAAGATTTTAGCCGCGAAGAGAGCCGGCATCAAGGAAATCATTCTGTGTGAAGAGAACCGCAAGAACATCGAGGAAATACAACCGGTGTATCTGAAGGGATTGACTTTCCATTATGTGAACGACATTAAGGAAGTGCTGAACTTAGCCCTGACTGATGAAAAGGTAAGCGGCGCCATCGATTTCAGTGCGGAAACGAATAAAGAAGAAGTAGTTAAGTAGTCAAGTAGTTATAAAAAGAGGTATGACATTTGAATTGCAATATACCGATCCGAAGACGAACGCACGTGCGGGACTGATTACTACCGACCATGGTCAGATAGAAACCCCTATCTTCATGCCGGTGGGTACATTAGGCACGGTGAAGGGGGTGCATCTGCACGAGTTGAAAGAGGACATCCAGGCACAAATTATTTTAGGCAACACCTATCACCTGTATTTGCGTCCGGGGCTGGATGTGATAGAACAGGCAGGCGGTCTGCACAAGTTCAACGGATTCGACCGTCCGATGCTGACTGACAGCGGCGGGTTTCAGGTCTTTTCTTTGTCGGGCATCCGCAAGATGCGCGAAGAAGGCGTGGAATTCCGTTCGCACATCGACGGATCGAAACATCTGTTCACTCCGGAACGGGTGATGGACATTGAACGAACCATCGGTGCAGACATTATGATGGCTTTCGACGAATGTACACCAGGAACAGCTGACTATAATTATGCCAAAAAGTCGATGGAACTGACACACCGCTGGCTGGACCGATGCCTGAAGCGATTCCATGAAACAGAGCCCAAATATGGATACCATCAGTCACTCTTCCCCATCGTGCAGGGATGCGTATATCCCGACCTGCGCCGGAAGTCGGCAGAATTCATTGCATCGAAGGAAGCGGAAGGAAATGCCATCGGTGGTTTAGCCGTGGGCGAACCCGCTGAAAAGATGTATGAAATGATTGAGGTAGTGAATGAAATCCTGCCTAAAGACAAGCCCCGTTACCTGATGGGCGTCGGTACTCCGGTGAATATCCTGGAAGGCATAGAGCGCGGAGTGGATATGTTTGACTGCGTAATGCCCACACGTAACGGACGAAACGGAATGCTGTTTACCAAGAACGGTATCATGAATATGCGCAACAAGAAGTGGGAAAACGACTTCTCGCCCATAGAAGAAGATGGAGCCTCATACGTAGATACAATGTACAGCCGTGCATATCTGCGCCACCTTTTCCACGCTCAGGAACTGTTGGCCTTGCAGATAGCCAGTATCCATAACTTAGCCTTCTATTTGTGGTTGGCCAAAGAAGCGCGAAAACACATCATCGCAGGAGATTTCTCGACCTGGAAACCGATGATGGTGAAACAATTATCTACCAGACTATAAACGAAAAGAAATGTTTGATTGGTACAAGAAATGGAATGAAAAGAAACCTTCCTTCAAACAGGGAGGGGAACAGTTAGGCAAAAAGCTGAAACTGGACAAGTTTATACGCCGGATTGACTGGTATATCATCAAGAAATTCTTAGGGACGTATTTCTTTTCCATCGCCCTGATTATCAGTATTGCCGTTGTTTTTGACATCAACGAAAACATTGACAAGTTCATCAACAACAAGGCACCGGTTGAAGCCATCATCTTCGATTATTACATGAACTTCATCCCCTACTTCTCGAACCTGTTCAGCCCGCTGTTCGTGTTCATTGCTGTGATATTCTTCACATCGAAGTTAGCAGAGAATTCGGAAATCATCGCAATGATGTCCAACGGGATGAGTTTCAGACGACTGCTGCGACCCTATATGATTTCGGCTGCCCTCATTGCCGTCATGACATACGGCTTGGGAGCATACGTGATTCCCAAGGGTAACGTGAAACGAGTGAATTTTGAGAACACCTACAAACGAAAGAAGAAGGCTGAGTTTGTGCGCAACGTACAAGTGGAGGTGGATAGCGGAGTGATAGCTTATATAGAAAGGTATGAAAACTACAACAAGACCGCCTACCGCTTCTCGCTGGACAAGTTTGTGGACAGAAAGTTAGTGTCGCACCTGACTGCCCGTACTGCAACCTATGACAGTACCCAAGTACACAAGTGGACACTGAAAAACTATATGATCCGTGAACTGGACGGACTGCACGAAACCATCACAAAAGGAGAAAGACTGGACTCCATCATCCCGATGGAACCGCAGGACTTCCTGATTTCGAAAGGACAACAACAAACCATGACCAGCGCAGAACTGGATGAATACATTGCCAAACAAAAGCGCCGTGGTTTTGCCAATATCAAGGAATTCCAGATAGAATATCACCAGCGAATTGCCATGTCATTCGCAGCATTCATCCTGACCATCATCGGAGCTTCTCTCTCTACACGCAAAGTCAAGGGAGGTATGGGGCTGCATTTAGGGGTAGGTCTGGCGTTGAGTTTCTCGTATATTCTTTTCCAGACGGTGTCGGCTACCTTTGCCGTAAACGGAAGCACCCCGCCTGTAATAGCCGTGTGGATTCCGAATCTCCTCTATTCGTTCATTGCCGTTTATCTATACAGAAAGGCACCCCGTTAATTGGGGTGCCTTTTCAATTCAAATAAGAAGCCAACTGATTGGCATTGATGTCTTTGGCAATGATGACTCCGTTTCTGTCCAACAGGTAATTCTTGAATCCTTTGTGCAGGCGGTAAGTCTGATAGAGTTCTGAATTCTCGCCTTCGGTTTCGACAAAACAATTGGACGTTGAAATCTTGTCTTTCCGGATAGTCGAGTTAAAAACCGACTTGTAATCATCGAAAGAAACGGAAACCATTTCTACTTGGTCGTTCTTGCTGACTGCGTGACTCAGAGTGGCGTTGTTCAATCGAGATGGAGCATCATAACTGGCCCAAAAGCTAAGCAATACATACTTGCCTCTCAAATCCTTCAAATCAACCAACTGTCTTTCACCGCAAATCTTGAATTCCGGGGCTCTGTCACCAATGGTCAAACCTTCTGTCGGTGTATCTTTTCCTACAAACGAATAGAAAAACAACGAAACAGCCAACCAAACAACAAAAACCACACGTACATTTTTAATCATGTAATACGATTTTAGTTAATAATAAACCGGGCCGCCTATGCAGGCGGGGCTTTCAACCCGGACTTTTTTTCTGTTATTCCTGAAAGTCAATGCTTTCTACCTCTGAAAACCGCTGCAAAGATAAGGAATTCTTATTTTACCACCAAATAAAACCATCAAAAAATATGTTTTTTAGCATATTTTTGAGCATTTATTGAAAATTGAAGAGGAAATTATCCGATTTTTATGCCGGATTAAAGATTAATTTGCCTACATTTGTATATTGAAACAAAAAACTACATTATGGACGTACATTCAGAGCTTATCCTCATCCGCATTACAGGTCTGGACCGACCGGGACTGACCGCATCGTTCACGGAAATTCTTTCCGGATATGACGTAACCATCATGGACATTGGCCAAGCCAATATCCACAGTACCCTTTCCTTAGGGATTCTGTTCAAAAGTCCGAAGGCAGATTCGGGAAACATCATGAAGGAACTGTTGTTCAAAGCTTCAGATTTGGGCGTAAACATCCGTTTCTATCCGGTTCCGGTAGAAGAATACGAAGGATGGGTCAATATGCAAGGCAAGGACCGCTACATCCTGACATTGTTGGGACGCAAGCTCTCCGCCAAACAAATAACAGCCGTTACCCATATCTTGGCCGGACAAGAATTGAACATTGATGCCATCAAGCGATTGACCGGTCGCCAACCATTGGACGAAAGCAAATTGGGTGTACGTGCCTGCATTGAATTCTCCTTGAGAGGCACCCCACGAGACCGTGAAGCCATGCAACGTGAACTGATGAAGCTGAGCAGTGAACTGGAGGTAGATTTCTCCTTCCAGCGTGACAATATGTATCGCCGTATGCGCCGATTGATTTGTTTCGATATGGACTCTACCCTGATCCAAACAGAATGTATCGACGAACTGGCCGAGAAAGCAGGTGTAGGCGAACAAGTACGTGCCATTACGGAAAGTGCCATGCGTGGAGAAATTGATTTCAAGGAAAGCTTTGCCAAACGGGTAGCCTTGCTGAAAGGACTGGATATAAGTGTAATGAAGGAAATTGCAGAAAATATGCCCATCACAGAAGGTGTAGAACGCCTGATGTTTGTATTGAAGCGATATGGATACAAGATAGCCATCCTTTCCGGTGGTTTTACTTATTTCGGCGAATACTTACAGAAAAAGTTCGGTATAGACTATGTATATGCCAATGAACTGGAAGTGGAAGACGGGAAATTGACCGGCCGCTACCTTGGCGATGTGGTAGATGGCAAGCGAAAGGCTGAACTGCTGAGACTGATAGCACAGGTGGAAAAGGTAGATATTGCCCAAACCATTGCCGTGGGTGACGGTGCCAACGATTTGCCGATGCTTTCGTTGGCCGGCTTGGGAATCGCTTTCCATGCCAAACCCAAAGTAAAGGAGAATGCACAACAATCCATCAACACCATCGGTCTGGACGGTGTGCTCTATTTCTTGGGCTTCAAGGATTCATACCTGGAAGAACGAGGCAAACTTTAATGTATATATAATAAGGTAAAAAGAAACATGAAATTTTCGGAACTGAATCTGGACGAGAGTGTGTTGCAAGCCATCGAGGCGATGAACTTCGAGGAGTGTACTCCCGTTCAGGAACATACAATACCAGTCATACTGGAAGGCCGTGACCTGATTGGAGTGGCACAAACCGGAACAGGGAAAACTGCAGCCTTCCTGCTGCCTATTTTAAACCAACTGAGCAAAGGCGGTTATCCGGAAGATTCCATCAATTGCATTATCATGGCGCCTACCCGTGAACTGGCCCAGCAGATAGACCAACAGATGGAAGGATTCTCCTACTTTATGCCGGCATCGAGCGTGGCTGTATATGGAGGAAATGACGGTATCCGATTCGAACAGGAGAAAAGAGGATTGACATTAGGAGCAGATGTGGTCATTGCCACACCGGGACGACTCATCAGTCACCTGAGTTTAGGATATGTAGATTTGTCGAGAGTGTCATTCTTCATCCTGGACGAAGCAGACCGTATGTTGGATATGGGATTCTACGATGATATTATGCAAATCGTCAAGTTCCTGCCCAAAGAACGCCAAACCATTATGTTCTCGGCGACTATGCCTGCCAAAATCCAACAATTGGCACAATCTATCCTGAACAACCCCGTAGAAGTGAAACTGGCGGTTTCGAAGCCTGCGGAAAAGATTATACAAGCTGCCTACGTGTGCTATGAGCACCAAAAATTAGGCATCATACAATCACTGTTCAAAAATCAGGCACCGGAACGTGTCATTGTCTTTGCTTCGAAAAAATTGAAAGTAAAGGAAGTGGCGCAAGCTTTCCACCGGATGGGACTGAATGTGGGCGAAATGCATTCGGATCTGGAACAAGCCCAACGTGAACAGATTATGCGGGAATTCAAGAATGGACACGTGAACATTCTGGTGGCTACCGACATTGTATCAAGAGGTATTGACATAGATGATATCCGTTTGGTTATCAACTACGATGTTCCCAATGACTGCGAAGACTATGTACACCGCATCGGACGTACTGCCCGTGCCAACAATGACGGATGTGCCATCACCTTCGTGAGCGAAAAGGAACAGACACCATTCAAAACCATCGAAGATTTTTTGGAAAAGACCATTTATAAGATTCCAGTACCCGAAGAATTGGGAGAAGCACCGGCATATAATCCGAAAAAAACTGAAAACAAAAACAAGAGAAAATATACCGGTAAAGGGAAGAAATACAGTGGTAACCGCAATGGAAATCGTAAAAAAAACGGTGGAAACGAGGGAAAATGAAATAAAAAGGCTATATTTGCATAATGATTGAACTGACCAGACATATCGAAATCCTGTTATTGGAGAATGACTGCGTGATTGTTCCTGAATTAGGAGGATTCATCACACACCATCAACCTGCTCATTACGAGGAGGATGAGGGTGTTTATCTCCCTCCTTCAAGAACCGTTGCCTTTAACCCCCAACTGACAATGAATGACGGGTTGCTGGTGCAATCCTTTATGCAAGCATACCATCTGGACTACACTGATGCTCTGAGAATGATGAATGAAGAGGTGGACCAGCTGAAGAAAATGCTGTATCAAGAAGGCATTGTGGACATGGAAGGCATCGGTAAATTGCATTGCAACATTTATGGCACTTATGAATTCCAGCCAAATGCAAACGGTATTTTGGCACCTTCCCTTTATGCTTTGGATGCATTCCCTATAACTATGCTTCCGACAGTGTCTGCTATTATACAGGAAACAGAAGATACCGTATCACCGGTATATCCAACCGAGGAAAAGAAAAAAATCATCCGCTTGAATCCACATTGGTTGAGCAACGCCGTAGCAGTAGCTGTTGCAGTTATCCTTTTCTTTGTTTTGTCCATACCTGTAGAGAACACTTATGTGGATAAAGGGAACTATGCATCATTGGGAACAGACTGCTTGTTTGATGCCATACGTTCACAATCCATGGCTACCGTAGTTATGGCTACTCAAGAAGAATCGGTCCAGAAACCTGTAATAACCCCAGTTGCCGTCAAGGTAGAAAAGGTGACAGCCAGTCCTACAAAGACTACAAAAAAAGAAGAGCCGAAAATTGCAGAAAAAGAGGCAAAGGATATTAAGACTGAGCCCAAAGCCCCCAAAATGGAATCAAAGAAAGCTACTGCCGTACAGAGCAAAAGCAATTCCAAAAAATACCATTTGATTGTAGCCAGCCTGACAACGCAAGAAGATGCCCAACGGATGCTGAAAACCTATCACAAGCAAGGTTATACCGAGGCCAAAGTGTTGGGAAGCAACGGACGTTTCCGTATCTCATTGTGTAACTATGCAGAACAGGCTACGGCTACCCGTAAACTGAACGATCTGAAACAGAAGGATGCATTCAAGAATGCGTGGATGCTGACTTCCAAATAATCCTTTTAAATGAAAAGAATACGCTGTCCAAAATGTGACAATTACATCACCTTCGATGAAACCAAATATACAGAAGGACAATCGTTGGTGTTCATCTGTGAACATTGCAAGAAGCAATTCAGTATCCGTATCGGAAAAACCAAGCTGAAAGCGACCCGCAAAGAAGAAGTGCTGGACGAACAGGCCAATAGCCAAGATTACGGAAGTATTGTTGTGGTTGAAAATGTATTCGGTTACAAACAAGTACACCCATTAAAAGAGGGCGACAACGTAATAGGACGTAGAAACAAGGGAACAGAAGTTGATGTATCCATTGAAACAGCCGACCCGAGTATGGACCGCAAGCACTGTATCATCAATGTGTCACGCAATAAAAAAGGAGCATTGATCTATACCTTGAGAGACAATCAAAGCATTACCGGTACCTTTCTGATGAATGAAGTATTGGGTCCGAAAGACAAGGTACGCATTGAAGAAGGCTCCATCATCACATTAGGTGCTACCACCTTAATCCTGCGAGTGGCAGAAACGGATTAATCTATGGATATATTATTGATAGTCATTGCCATCCTGCTGTTGATTGCAGGTATAGCCGGTTGTATATTGCCTATATTGCCCGGTCCTCCACTATCGTATGCAGGATTGCTGCTCCTGCATTTCACTGACAAAACAGACTTTTCTACCGCTCATTTGATAGGATGGCTGATAACGGTCATCGTACTTCAAGTATTGGATTACATTACTCCCATCATAGGAAGCAAATATGGCGGTGGAAGTGAATTCGGGAACAGAGGTTGCATAGCAGGTACCCTTATCGGGTTGTTCTTTATGCCATGGGGTATTGTTATGGGGCCATTCTTGGGTGCTGTAGCCGGGGAGTTATTGGGAGGAAGCGACTTGCCGCATGCTATCCGAGCCGGTATCGGTTCTTTAGTGGGATTCCTATTGGGAACATTGCTGAAAGTCATCGTCTGTTTTTACTTTCTGGTACAAGGGATTTCAGCCATCGTGTAAAAAAAGAAGTGGTTGTGTGTTTCACAACCACTTCTTTTTTTATCATTTTAGAACTTATAGCTGATTCCCAAAGTAAAGAAAGAATCATCAAAATCGTTTACCCATTGGTATTTAGCCTCCACAAAAGCAGCCCATTGGGAATTGATGTTGTAACGGGCTCCACCACCCAAATTCACCCCAATCTTGTTGTAGTCATCACCGATTTCTGCTGAAGCATGAAACCAAGCCAAACCTACCAACGGATAAAGAGTCCAGTTCTGATCCAAATCGAAATTGTAGTGGAAGTCACCATCTAATGTGAAAACAGTACCGTCTGTGAAATAATAATTAAAGTTAGGAGCAAAATCAATCTTGTCAAATACAGGCATGGTCAATCCTGCACCAATACCAAAATCACCACGAAGGTTTGCCTTCACTTCTACTGATTTGATTTGTGCCATTGCCGACATAGTCATCAGGCACATTACTGCCATTAATAAAATCTTCTTCATAAATTCGTTTTAATTAGTTTATGTTACGGAAACAAAATTAATAAAATAGTTCCATAATATAGCTATAAGGCAGTTAAAAATCACAAATAACAGAGAAAAAGAATATTATTCCCACATTTTCAGGATATCCTTGTCTCCAAAATACCAATGCACATAACTGGCGAAGACATTCTTGTAACGATAAAGGGGTAAGCCTATATCCGCTCCTTTCAAATCGGTAATCAAAGCTGCATTGTAATTAGATGGAGTATCATCCTGCAACAGGGAAGAATAACGAAACTCATAACCTTTAAACTCCTGCTCTCCACAAATCATCTTCCGATAACCGGAACACAACTTAGGTACGGACAGCACAGTGAAATCAACGGGCAAAACGTTACTCATCGGATAAGCCGTTCCGTTTTCACGAGATTTTAGCGTACGTCCCAAGAATACCATTCCACCTCCTTCAGCCCAAATCTTCCCTCCATTCTCAACATAATTCTTCAGCTCCTCCATCATCTTGTACCGACGATGCAACTGACGTGCAAACTGTTCGGGATAACCACCAGGCAAATAGACCAAATCGGCTTCCGGCAATTCGGAACCATACAACGGACTGAAATAAGTTATCTCACCCAATGATTTCAGGCGACTTATGTTTTCCCGATAAGTAAAGCAGAAAGCCGGATCGCGTGCAACAGCTATCTTGATTTTTCGTATCGGCAAGATGGACAGTTCCGGATCGGCCTCGGAGCTATAAGGCAATGTATATTGGCAAGGAAAGTTCCGGTTACATTTACCCAACAACCGATTGACATCTACCGTTTCTTCCAACTGACTGGCTATCTCGTCACTCAATTCGTTGTAGGAACGACGGTTTGCAAGTGAAATGACACTTCGCTTGGATGGTAGCTTAAAGGTGTCCATCGAAGGAATGTATCCCAAACAATCGACGGAAACATCGGCACAAGCTTCGCGCAAACGCATATAATGAGCTTGGGAAGTAATCTGACTGAACACTACACCTGCAATACGGATACCTGAATAAAAGTTCTTAAAGCCATATATAAGAGGAGCCACAGAATAGCCTACCATACGAGCATTAACAAGAAGAATGACAGGTACATTCAACAAACCAGCCATTTCAGCACTACTCCCCAACATCCTGCGATAACCATCAAACAAAATACCTGCCCCCTCCGTCAGACAAACGTCTGAACGTTCTCCATATTTATTATAGAGATACTGTGCATGGTTATGCGTGGATAACCACGTGTCTAAATTAACCGTATCATTACCAGAAGCAATGGACAGCAACTGTGAATCGAAGAAATCAGGACCGCACTTGTATGGCTGTACCCTGTAACCACGTCTTTTCAGAAGACGGGACAGGCCCATAGCGAAAAGAGTTTTTCCGCTACCGGCCGTGGCTGCGCTTATGAATATCTGTGGTTTCATTCCGTATCGTTTCAAAAGTTTGTGCAAATATAAAATTTAAAACTGATTCTTCCCTATTTAAAGAACGAAAAAGATTTTGTATATTTGCGATTCTTTTTGCAGCCTTTACAGAAGCTGTTTGACGAACAAGACTATAACAAGATGAAAATAAGATTTTTAAGTCTGGCCAGTGGAAGTAGCGGAAACTGCTATTACCTGGGGACGGATACATATGGAATACTGATAGATTCGGGAATTGGGGTACGTACCATCAAAAAATCACTGAAAGAATATGGTATGGCACTGGAAAAGATACATGCCGTATTTGTAACCCACGACCATGCCGACCACATCAAATCTGCAGGTGTGCTCGGTGAGAAATATGGTATCCCAATCTATTCAACTCCCGAAATTCATGCCGGGATGAATAAAAACTATTGTATGACGGAAAAATTGACTTCCGCCAGCATACGTTATATATATAAGGAAACACCTGTTCAACTGAATGATTTCAAAATAACGGCTTTCGAAGTTCCACACGACGGTACGGACAATGTGGGGTACTGCATCGAAGCAGACGGAAAGATTTTCTCGTTTTTAACGGACCTCGGAGAGATTACTCCTACTGCCGCCAAATATATCTGCAAGGCACATCATTTGATTATCGAAGCCAACTATGATGAGGAAATGCTGAAAATGGGACCTTATCCCCAACATCTGAAGGGGCGAATAGCCAGTCCACGTGGACACATGAGCAATCGGGCAACTGCCGAATTCTTGGCCGACAATATGAATGAACACCTGAAGAATATCTGGCTTTGCCATCTCAGTAAGGACAACAATCATCCCGATTTGGCATTGAAGACGGTTGAATTCATTTTGCGCAGCAGAGGTATCCTGATAGGCAAAGATGTGCAAGTAGCTGCCTTAAAGCGACTTACTCCTTCCGAGTTTCATGAATTTGAATAAAATTCGATGAAAAGGGCAAAAAAAGCAGAAAAAGATTTGCTGGATTCAAATAAAACAGCTACCTTTGCAACCGCAAATCAGAAATGAATGCATCCTTAGCTCAGTTGGTAGAGCAACTGACTCTTAATCAGTGGGTCCAGGGTTCGAATCCCTGAGGATGTACATCTGAAAAGAATGGCTGATTTGCAAATGCATCCTTAGCTCAGTTGGTAGAGCAACTGACTCTTAATCAGTGGGTCCAGGGTTCGAATCCCTGAGGATGTACATACAATAAGAGAGAATTATATTTTAGAATGCATCCTTAGCTCAGTTGGTAGAGCAACTGACTCTTAATCAGTGGGTCCAGGGTTCGAATCCCTGAGGATGTACGAAAAACGAGAGCAACTTGAAAAAGTTGTTCTCGTTTTTTTGTTGTCTTCACTTTTTTCTTTCTTTGACACACGTATGTAACAAGGAATGTTTATTTTTGCATCGTGAACATAAAAGAACATTTATTGTGAAGAAAAGAAATTGGATTTTGGCAGCTGTTTTGGCTTGCACGTGTGTGACCGTATCGGCACAGGAATCAAAAGAAGAACCGAAAGGAAAAGCAATCATTCAAGTTTTCGGTAATTTTCATACCGGATTCGGAGATAACAACGACGACCGTGGCTTTGAACTGGACCGCAGTTATTTGGGCTATCAATATGATTTGGGCAAAGGATTACAAATCAAGGGTGTGATGGATATTGGCCAATCGGATGATGTGAATGATTATCATCGCATTGCCTACATCAAGAATGCACAGATTACTTGGAAAACCGGCAACTGGACGTTCAATGGCGGTTTGATTTCGACCATCCAGTTCAATATGCAGGAAAAGTTCTGGGGATACCGCTATGTGATGAAGTCCTTCCAGGACATCTACAAGTTCGGAAGCAGTGCCGACTTGGGTATCTCGGCAGCCTATAAGTTCAATGACTGGCTTTCGGCGGATGCGATTGTGGTGAATGGCGAAGGCTACAAGAAGATTCAGAAGAACGACGGCTTGATGTATGGTTTGGGAGCAACCCTCACTCCTATCAAGGCATTGACTTTCCGTGCTTATTATGGCTTGAACGAAGGATCGGATGCAAAGCAAGAAAACATTCAGAACTTGGCTACTTTTGTAGGATTGAAGTTGAATGGCTTTTCTTTGGGTGCTGAGTACAACCGTATTTGGAACATGAAGCATGTAGATGGTTCCGACTTGAGCGGTTTCTCCATTTATAGCAATATCAAGATGAACAAGAATGCGGACTTGTATTTGCGCTTCGATGATTATAACAGCGGTGACGAATCGGCTTTCATTGCCGGTGTGCAATGGAAATTAGGCAAGTATGTGAAAGTTTCTCCTAACTTCCGCTGGAATCATCGTGCTGTTGAAGGAGGAAATGGAAATTCCTATATGGGATATATCAGTTGTTACTTCGGCTTCTGATAAACCTTTGATGAAACGTGCCTACGTTTGAATCAAAACGCCTTGACGTCTTATATAAAACGCCAAGGCGTTTTTTTAAAGTACTATGAAATATCATTGTAACCGATTCTTCACCGAACCGTTTATTTCTTGTGATAATCTTGTAACATCTCTTCCCTACTTTTGCATTGTCAGATAAAACAAAAATTAGTTATCTGTTGTTATGATTGTATAATAAGTAAAAATGCAAAAGAAATGAAAAAGCTGAATGTCTTTTTTCTTGTTACCATGCTGGTTTTCGGATTGGTTTCATGTGAGAGTACAAAGAAAAATGCAGAAAACGGTCGTGATGCCGTGGAACTTTCGGGTGCAGGTGCTACCTTCCCTCTCCCGTTCTACAATGTAATCTTTGAGAATTTTGCTGAAGTGAATGGCGATGTCGTGGCTTATGGTGGCATCGGTAGTGGTGGAGGTGTACGCAATCTTCGCGATGGAATCGTGGATTTTGCCGGTAGTGATGCCTTCCTTACTGAAAAAGAAATGAACGAGATGCCTCCGGTGATTCATGTCCCGACCTGTATGGGTGCCGTGGTGTTGGCCTACAATTTGCCGGGTGTGGACAATTTGAACTTGTCGGGCGATGTGGTGGCAGATATCTTTGCCGGTAAGATTACCCGTTGGAACAATGCACGCATCAAGGCTTTGAATGAAGGAACTTCCCTTCCCGATGCCGACATCATCCCGGTATTCCGTTCGGACGGTAGTGGTACCACCTTCGTCTTTACCGACTATTTGAGCAAGGTAAGCGAGAACTGGAAGAACACTTACGGCACAGGCAAGTCGGTGAACTTCCCGAAAGGTCAGGCTGCTAAGGGCAATCCGGGTGTAGCGGGTGTCATTTCCCAAACCGCTAACTCTATCGGTTATGTAGGCTCGGAATATGCTTTTGCCCAACGCATTCCGTATGCTACCTTGATGAATGCAAACGGTGAATTGGTAAAGCCTACTCCGGAAAGCATCTCGGCTTCTGCTTCGGGTGAAATTCCTACCGATACCCGTACTTCCATCACCAACTCTTCGGCCAAGGGAGCTTATCCCATCAGTTGTTTCACTTGGATTCTTATTTATAAGGAACAGGCATATGCCAAGAGAAGTGCGGAACAGGCCCAAGCTACCCTCGACTTGCTTCATTATATCTTGAGCAAGGATGCCCAACAAATCACTTCGGAAGTACACTATGCGCCGCTTCCACAGAAGGCCGTGGAACTTAGCCTTCAGAACCTCAAGCAAGTGACTTTCGATGGAAAACCCTTGAACCATGAATGATAAAGTTTTCAAGATAACCTTATTCGGGGCTGCGTGTGTAATGCCTTTGGTATGTGGGGGAGTCATCCTCTCCCTCACTACCGATGCTTCGGAAGCCTTGAGCCACTTCGGATTCTTCGATTTCCTCCTTTCGGACGAATGGGACTATACACCGGGGAACGAACAATACGGTGCCTTGCCTTTTATCACAGGTACCTTGCTCACCACACTCCTCGCCTTGTTGTTCTGCATTCCTTTCTCCTTACCGGTATCACTTTTTGTGGGTGAATACTTCAAAGGAACACGGATGGCGGAGGTTCTGAGTACGGTGACGGACTTGTTGGCTGGTATTCCTTCCATCATCTACGGTTTGTGGGGATTCTATATGCTCCGTCCGTTGATTATGCAATTAGGCATTTCTCCTCAAGGTTCGGGCATCCTGACCGCAGCTTTGGTCTTGGCCATCATGATTGTTCCGTATGCGGCTTCGTTGAGTGCCGAGTTCATCAAGATGGTACCTGCCGACTTGAAGGAAGGTGCTTATAGTTTGGGAGCAACCCGTGCCGAAGTGGTGCGTCACGTCATCTTCCCGGTGGCAGGTTCAGGTATCTTTTCCTCTTACATCTTGGCTATCGGACGAGCCTTGGGCGAAACGATGACCGTTACGATGCTTATTGGTAATACCAATCAAATGCCGGGTTCGTTGGTCGATACGGGCAATACGATGGCAAGTATCATTGCCAACCAGTTTGGCGAGGCGGACGGATTGCGCCTTTCCTCCTTGATTGCCATTGCACTGATGCTCTTTCTCATTACCGCCATCATCAATATGATTGGCAAGTTCTTAATCAAACGGGCAAGAATTTCATAAGAATATGGAACATACAAAGAATATTACACGCCGATTGTGGACCAACCGATTGGTCTACTGGGGAGTCTGCTTGTTGGCCGGACTGACCGCTGTTCCTTTGCTCGCCATCTTGGGTGAGGTCTTGGTTCGTGGTTGGCAACAATTCAGTTGGGAGTTCTTCACCGAACCCACTCCTACCGCATTCAAGGCGATGAAAGCCGTGGCCGCGGGTGAAACCATTCCTGGAGGTATTGCCAACGGTATCATAGGAACAATGCTCATGCTGGGCATGGCTACCGCCTTTGCCGTCCCTGTCGGCATCCTTTGCGGGATTTACTTGGCCGAGAACGGCAAGAAACGTTTTGCTATCATCGTGAGTTACCTGACCGACCTTCTGCAAGGCACTCCTTCGGTCATCATCGGTATCATCACGTACATCTGGGTGGTAGTGCCGATGAAGGGTTATTCGGCCATTGCCGGTAGT
>JAFQBF010000071.1 GCA_017416735.1 Bacteroidaceae bacterium
GACGATTGTGGATAAGGCCTCGGCATACGCAGCCGAAAAAGGTGAAAAATTGTCTTTAATCATAGAACGATTCTTGTTGAATTTGATTCAACAGAATCCGACTCAGGAAAAGGATGAGAATGTACCCGATATTGTTTTAAGTTTATTGGGGGCAGGAAGTCCTGTGGCTGAAAACGACATGAATGGACGTGAAGCTTACCATCAATATATGGAGGAGAAATATAAATGATGAAAGTTTTTTTGGATACCAATATCGTCATTGACTTATTGGATAGACAGAAAATGTAGATGTAATTGTAACAAGAAACAAGAAGGATTTTGTTCTTTCCAAGATTCCTGTTTTATTGCCTGGAGAATTATTGGCACAACTATAAATGTAAAAACGTCCCCATTCTTGTATCTTCATCAAGAATGGGGAATTCTTTTATTCATCCCGCAAGGCATCCGCCGGAAGCACCTTGGCGGCACGACTGACAGGAATGTACGTTCCCAATAAAGCAATGAGGAGCAATATTGCATACGTCAAGAGGCTGACCATACAGAAGTGAGGCACGGTTTCAAGCCACCAGACGGTGAGTGAATCCTTCGGCTCACCCGTTATTATTGCATGATACATTCCGCTTTCGTGTACATAATGCATCAACAATGGCAACGCACAGACGAACGCCATTGTTACTAACAATCCCGTTTCCACAAAGAACTGGCGGATAATAGTCGCTTTCGAAGCTCCCAAACTACGCATTACACCGATGTCCTGACGACGGTCGTCGCAGTGTACCCAGAACGTCCCGAGAGTACCTAGGAAGATACAGAGCAAGGCAAAGGCAGCTAAAGAGAATTGGGTGTTGAGTTTCACGTGTATGCCTTGCGATTTAGCCAGATTTTCTCCTACTTCCTCAAAAGTCCTCAGTTTGTTCAGATAGTAGTTTCCTTGTTTCAGTTGCGGAGCTACTTCTTTCATAAAGCGAGCCTCGAAAGCTTCTGTATTTACTCCTTCTTTTAAACATAGAACTACGGCATATTCCAAAAAACCGAATGTCGGAACCAAATCTTTTTTGAAACGGACGACAAAAGGCAAAGGTTGGTTGTAGTCCCGGTGTTTATAATCTTCGAAAACACCAGCAATTTCTTCCGAAATGTCCTTACCTCCTATGAACATCTTCTTGCCAACTACCTCTACCGTTCCAAATAATTTTCTGGCCAATTCTGCAGATATGTAACATCGTGGAGGGTCGGCAATGCCTGGAGGAACAATCAATTCCTGTCCATTGCGGGCATCCTTCATTCCATAAGTTTGGAAGAATTGACTACCATCTTCGGCATAGTTCATAGTCCATTGGGCATATACTCCTTGTTCCATAGCAGCTTGTGTAGTATCTGCATAAAAGCTAACTCCATAAAATCCACCTCCATTCGGGAAAGCATTACTTCCAGAAATACTGGTACACTTCACTTCAGGTTGATTGCGTACAATACGGGCAATTCGCATTAAGGCTTCTTTTTGAAGAGTCATCGTTTCCGTCGTGTCATAATCTCCATGTCCTTTGGAATAGCGGTTCAAGTCGAGTACATAGCGCCCTTTGCTTTCGTAGCCTCTCTTTGTCTGCTTGTTTACATTCAGCACATATACCGGGTCGAGTACTAACCAAAGAAAGAAACTTACCGCCAAAAGTTCCAGGAATATCCAGAGATTCATCTTCCGTTGATTCCATATTTGTTTGAATATTGTCTTAATCATATCAGTTCCTCCTTTCTTAACGTTTGCTATATAGACATTCCACAATCGGCTTTCGTAAAGCCCATACGGTAGGTACCAAAGCCGAAATCAGATTCAAGACGATACATAAACCAAGCACTATAAGGAAAAGTGTCGGATTAAACAACATCTCGAAAGTAAAGACAGGTGGAGCCTCAAAAGGATTGACATACTGCACTTCGTTGAAAATATACATAATCCATTCATTTGCCATCACTACAATCACGTATGAGAACAAAATGCCGAGAATACCCCCTGCAAGGGTAAGAAACAGATTTTCGCTCAACACCTGTCCGATAATCCGTGCGTTGGTTGCCCCATAACTTTTACGTACACCAAACTCAGCTATCCGTCGGTTCATTCGCGATGAAATCATACCGCTCAGATTCAAGGCAGGAATGAAAAGCAGAGCCAACAGGATGTACAGGAATCCTTTTACCAGTTCTTTCATATCAAGCTCCTGACCCATATTAATCCGGAATGTACTTTTCCAATACTCATCCGGCTGTCCCCAGATATTCCAGTCATATTTTGTATCTCCTTGATTGTATCGGTCTATAACATTCTGTACTTCAGCCTTCAACAAATCATTGTCAGAATCATCTACCGAAGTCATATAAAAATGTACACCTCCCAATAAACCATTAGTTTGAAAGGCTCTCGAATTATTGGACAAAGGCAGATAGACATCAGCTGAGGTTACTGGTGTAATGGTAGATGCGTCTTTCACCACACCACATACCTGATGTTCTTTCCCGTTAATAAATACCTGCTTTCCTACAGCATCAGCCGAACCGGTCAAGGTCTTCGCCATACTTTCCGAAAGGATAACCACTGACATGTCCGATTTTACTTCGGCTTCGGTAAAGGCTCGTCCACCCAAGAATTGATAGGTAAACACTTCCCAATATTCTTTGTCGGTGAGAATACTGCTAACCTTTAGGCTTGTCTGAGATTGCGGAACAACAACTGTTGTACTACCAAAATCAGTCCGGGCTGTTGCACCGATTTTATCCAAATGAGGAAGTTCAACGAGCATTTCCTTCAGAGAGTAAGCGATGTTTGAACTCCAATCCCCCTGTGTTTTATCCTTGTTGGTTCGAGTGATATATTTCAAAACCAATGTTCGGTTACGGTTATATTCCGGATAGATAGGCGCAAATTTCACATACAGTACGATGAATACCGTCATCGTCATAGCGATGGCAAGTCCTGTACCTGCCACATAGATACCCGTGAAGAGCTTGTTTTGTTTCATCAGGTTCCATGCTTGTTTGATATATCCTTTTATTATCATAACTATTGACTTTTAAAGGTTACTTCACTTGTCTTCCGTCGAAGAGATGAACGATTCTGTTTGTTTGCTTGGCTTGCGCCTCGTTGTGAGTCACCATCACGATGGTGCGTCCGTCTTCCTTGTTCAGCTTGTGAAGGAGTTCCATCACTTCGGCACCCATCTTCGAGTCAAGGTTACCCGTCGGTTCGTCGGCAAGGATTATCTGCGGATTGCCCACGATGGCACGGGCAATGGCGACA
>JAFQBF010000072.1 GCA_017416735.1 Bacteroidaceae bacterium
TTGTTTCCCTGTAATGATTAATCAAAAAATGTTCACTTAGACTGATTCTAACAAATTCTTCTAAAAACGGCTGAAATAATTTTATTGAACAAACGAATGTCGCTGAAAAATAAAAACTTAGCATTCATGCGTTTTCTCTGACTGCTGATTTAAGAATTCATCTTCAAATTTTATGTTATGTTCCAAATAATTGAATACTATTTATTTGTTGTTGACAATATAATCGAACATAAACCGTTTTTGTTTGGGGATACAAACTTGTGCAATAAACTCCGAACAACCAAGGCGAATATATCTTTTTCATCGATTTTATTCCACAAGATAAGAAAAAAAGCATTACCTTTGCAAGTCTTTTAAGAAAACAATAAAAATATCCAAATATGAATATCTCGTATAATTGGCTGAAAGAATACGTCAACTTCGATTTGACTCCGGAAGAAGTGTCGGCAGCGCTGACTTCCATCGGTCTCGAAACTGGGGGCGTAGAAGAAGTCCAAACTATCAAGGGTGGTCTGGAAGGTATCGTAATCGGCGAAGTGCTGACTTGCGAACCGCATCCGAATTCGGACCACATGCATGTAACTACCGTCAACTTGGGACAGGGAGAACCAGTACAGATTGTGTGCGGTGCACCGAATGTAGCTGCCGGTCAGAAGGTAGTAGTCGCTACACTCGGTACCAAGCTTTATGATGGTGATGATTGTTTTACCATCAAGAAATCAAAGCTCCGTGGTGTAGAATCGAACGGTATGATTTGTGCCGAAGACGAAATCGGTATCGGTACCAGCCATGCCGGTATCATCGTGCTTCCGGAAGATGCCGTACCGGGTACTCCGGCTAAGGATTACTACAACATCCAGAGTGAATATGTGCTCGAAGTCGATATTACTCCGAACCGTGCCGATGCTTGCTCACACTATGGTGTGGCTCGCGACCTTTATGCTTATTTGATTCAGAACGGTCATAAGGCTGAATTGAAGCGTCCGTCGGTAGATGCCTTCCAAGTGGAAAACAATGACTTGAACATCGAAGTGGAAGTGGAAAACGTGGAAGCTTGTCCTCGTTATGCCGGCGTAAGCATCAAGGGTGTGACTGTGAAGGAAAGTCCGGAATGGTTGCAGAACAAGTTGCGCTTGATTGGTTTGCGTCCTATCAACAACATCGTCGATATTACTAACTACATCCTTCACGCTTATGGTCAACCGTTGCATTGCTTCGATGCCAACAAGATTAAGGGTGGCAAGATTGTGGTGAAGACTTGTGCCGAAGGTACCAAGTTCGTGACCCTCGATGAAGTGGAACGCAAGCTCTCGGACAAGGACTTGATGATTTGCAACACCGAAGAACCGATGTGTATCGCCGGTGTATTCGGTGGCTTGGATTCAGGTACAACCGAAACTACAACCGATGTATTCATCGAAGCTGCTTACTTCAACCCGACATCGGTTCGTAAGACCGCCCGTCGTCATGGCTTGAGCACCGACTCATCCTTCCGTTTCGAACGTGGTATCGACCCGAATGGTACACTTTATGCCTTGAAGGAAGCCGCTTTGTTGGTAAAGGAATTGGCAGGTGGTACTATCGCATCAGAAATCAAGGATAATTATCCAAACCCGATAGCCGACTTCGAAGTTGAGTTGACATATAATAAGGTAAATACCTTGATTGGTAAGGAAATCCCGGCAGAAACCGTAAAGAGCATCGTGACCAGCCTCGAAATGAAAATTGTGAACGAAACCGCTGAAGGTCTTTCTTTGTTGGTTCCTCCTTATCGTGTGGATGTACAACGTGATTGCGACGTGGTGGAAGACATCCTCCGCATCTACGGATATAATAATGTAGAAATCCCGACTACCTTGAAGTCAAGCTTGACTACCAAGGGTGAGGTCGATAACTCACACAAGTTGCAGAACATCATCTCTGAACAGTTGGTAGGTTGTGGTTTCAATGAAATCTTGAACAACTCATTGACCGCCGCCGGTTATTACGAAGGTTTGGAAACATTCGCTCCGGCTAACCTCGTTCACTTGATGAACCCACTCAGCAATGACTTGAACGTGATGCGTCAGACACTCTTGTTCGGTGGTCTCGAAAGCATCCAGCATAATGCCAACCGTAAGAATGCCGACTTGAAGTTCTTCGAATTCGGTAACACTTATTTCTTCAACGAAGAAAAGCGCAATGCAGAAAAGGCATTGTCTCCATACAAGGAAGAATATCACTTGGCTTTGTGGGTAACCGGTAAGCGTGTAAGCAATTCTTGGGCACACGCCGATGAAGCTTCCAGCGTTTACGAACTCAAGGCATACGTCCTCAATATCTTCGCTCGCTTGGGCTTGAACTTTGGTACAGTGGTATTCGGTAACTTGACCAATGATGTATATGCAACCGCTATCAGCGTTCATACTCGTGGTGGTAAGTTGCTTGCTACCTTCGGCATCGTGAGCAAGAAGCTTCAGAAGAAGTTCGACATCGACAACGAAATCTACTATGCCGAAATCAACTGGAATGAATTGATGAAGGCCATCAAGACTTCGAAGGTGAACTTCAAGGAACTCACCAAGTTCCCGGCCGTGAAGCGCGACTTGGCTCTCTTGCTCGACAAGAAGGTTCAGTTTGCCGAAATCGAAAAGATTGCTTACGAAACCGAAAAGAAGCTTTTGAAGGAAGTGGCTCTCTTCGACGTTTACGAAGGCAAGAACCTCGAAGCCGGAAAGAAGAGTTATGCGGTAAGCTTCACTTTGCAAGACGAAAATGCAACCTTGAACGACAAGCAGATTGACAAGATCATGCAGAAGTTGATTACTAACTTGCAAAATAAACTTGACGCGAAACTTCGATGATAATTTCTCACCACAGAGAACACGGAGTCTCACAGAGTATTTCTTCTATATAGTAAGAATATAAGAACTCAGTGGAACTCTGTGTACTCTGTGGTGAATCAAAAGGACAATTAATTATAAATCATAAAATATTATTCCCATGGGAAGAGCGTTTGAATATAGAAAAGCTGCTAAGCTGAAAAGATGGGGCCACATGGCCAAGACATTTACTCGTTTGGGTAAGCAAATCGCTATCGCCGTAAAGGCAGGTGGTCCGGATCCTGACACTAACTCTACACTTCGTGGTGTCATCGCTACATGTAAGCGTGAAAACATGCCGAAGGACAACATCGAACGTGCCATCAAGAATGCACTCGGTAAGGACCAGAGCGACTACAAGGGTATGACTTACGAAGGTTATGGCCCTCACGGTATCGCTGTATTCGTAGATACATTGACCGACAACACCACCCGTACCGTAGCTGACGTTCGTTCGGTATTCAACAAGTTCGGTGGTAACCTCGGTACTACCGGTTCATTGGCTTTCTTGTTCGACCACAAGTGTGTGTTCACTTTCAAGAAGAAGGACGACATCGATATGGATGAACTCATCCTCGACTTGATTGACTACAACGTGGAAGACGAATACGATGAAGATCCGGAAGAAGGTACTATCACTATCTACGGTGACCCGAAGAGCTATGCCGCTATCCAGAAGCACTTGGAAGAAACCGGTTTCGAAGAAGTGGGTGGTGACTTCACTTACATCCCGAACGATACCAAGGATGTAACTCCTGAACAACGTGAAACAATTGATAAGATGGTTGAAAGATTGGAAGAATTTGACGATGTTCAGACCGTTTATACTAATATGAAACCTGCTGAAGAAGAATAATGGTAAAGAAACTCATTTACAAGACGCAAGGTACTTGTAGCAGTCACATCGAACTGGAAGTAGAAGACGGAGTAATCAGCGAAGTCTTTTTTTGGGGAGGATGTAACGGAAACCTTCAAGGTATCCGGACGTTGGTGAAGGGGATGAAGATAGAGGATGTCATTCAGAAGTTGGAAGGAATCCGATGCGGAAACCGACCGACCTCTTGTCCCGACCAACTTTGTAAGGCATTGCGTCAGATTCAAGAAGCATAAAAAACAAAGAGGCTGTCCATCACGGACGGCCTCTTGTTTTGTTTTCGGGCAATCTCTATTGCCCTTAGCTGTATTTGACTTTCGCAAGCTCATACAGGAATTAATCTTAATCTACTACATGAAAAACACACTATGTTAACACGTGCAGATGTATGATTGTTCATGGGAGTTGCGAAAAAAATAAGGGGAAACGTTATTTTCTGCATAGCGCCTTGAAATCACAAAAAGCACATTTCTCTTCTATATCCGTTTGTGTGAAATCCATTTCCGGGTTAAAGATTTCATCCAAGAGCTTTTGAAGTTCTTCACGGAATTCTTCTTCATATTCACGGAAATCAGTAACAGGAACCGGCGTCTTCCGAGGTTCTTTGAAATTGATGACCGGAGAATAGTCTTCCGAAGCTGCCCGATTGATGAAGAGCAACGATGGAGCTATCTTCGTTTTCAGCTTCTTGCTGATGATGGCTGCGTACAGGAAGGTTTGGAATACGTAGTTGGAACGCTTCTTGTCCGGTATGAAGAGTGAAGCTACATTGGGAGGCGTGTCAGATTTACCTCCTGTCTTATAATCGACAATGCGAAGGGTATCATCCTTGCTGTCCAGTCGGTCGATGTAGCCACCGA
>JAFQBF010000073.1 GCA_017416735.1 Bacteroidaceae bacterium
TACTTCACATAACTCAAATAGAGTTGGAAGTGGGCATCGACTTTTGTCTCGTAGGCTTGTTGCCAAAGGGCCTGGGCTTCGAGATGGTCGGACAAGGGTTCGAGTCCGGCATCGTATTCCCCTTTACTGATTCGACGGTTCTCGTCGGCTTGCTCCAAGGAGCGGTCGGCGAGGGCCGTTTGTAGTTTGGCTTCGTCCAGGTTGTTGGCAGCTTGGGTGAGTTCCAGGTACATCTTTTCATGCAAGTCGGCTTGCTCCATGCGCACTTGTTCCAACTGGGCTTTCGAAGCACGCACCTTGTTGATGCGTTCGCCGAAGTGGAAGAGCGGTACGGTGACATTCAGCATCACGGAGAAGCCGCCATTGTCGAACAAGCGCTGTTCGTTCACCTTCAGTCCGTGGACATAGTCGTAGGAACCACGGATGCCCACCTGTGGCAGAAGTTCGCTTCGGGAGAGCTTGACCTGTTGCTTGGCCATATCCACTTGTTTGTTGAGCAAACTATATTCCGGACGGGCGGTGATGTCGTTGACTTGCGTCTGCAAGGTTTGTTCGATGACAGGGAAATCGTCGGAAATCTGCAAGGTCTCGATGAGTGGCTTTCCTATCAGATGGCAAAGGTTCATGTTGGCCAGGCGAAGCGCATTCTCGGCCTTGCGGATGGCGAGTTCGCTTTCGTTGAGCTTCACTTGCACCTTCAGCACATCGTTCTTCGATTTCAAGCCATGCTTGTAGGCACTCTGCACGTTCTTCATCAGTTCCTGCAGGACGGCGTGATAGCTTTCCGCCACCTTGTTCATTTCCTGTGCCTTGACCATGAGGGCGTAGGCTTGGTCGGTTTCGAGGATGACTTCCGTAGCGGTGAGGTTCTCATTGAGTTGAGCCATTTGCTTGCCGAGAGTAGCCATCTTGTAGGCAGCTAAAATCTTTCCGCCCATGAAGATAGGTTGCTCCACTTGCACACCTCCCATCCAGACAGTGCGTACCTTGTAGTTCAGGTCGATGCCGGGGAAATAGGCAAAGCCACCATTGGGGATGGGTTGTCCGTTGGCATCGGGCATCAAGGTCGGGAGATTGCCTCCCGGAAGGCTGAATGTTCCGTTGGCTGTGCTATAAAGTCCCGTTCCGCTGGCGGTGAAGTTCGGGAAGAAGTTTCCTTTGTAGCTCTGCATGGTGTAGTGTGCCGCTTGGGTTTGTTTGTTGGCAGCGGCCATGCGCTTGTTGTTGTCCAGTGCCAGTTGGCGGCATTGGTCAAGGGTGAGCGGGGTTTGTGCGTTGGTGGTGAGCGCACAGAGGATTAGGGCGATGAGAGTGAGAGTCTTTTTCATATTCTGTTTCTTTTTTAGGCACGGATTACACGGATTCATTACTTTGTGTTTCCGTGTCATCCAAATAGCCATAGGCTAAAACCAGAGGATGGGTTCCGTGAAATCCGTGTAATCCGTGCCTTTTAAACCATCATACTTTTATTTTAAAAAACAACGCATAAAGCACCGGGATAAAGAACAAGGTGATAACCGTAGCAAACAGCAATCCACCCATGATGGAAGCCGCCAAGGAGCCGAACATCGCATCGGGAAGCAAAGGAATCATCCCTAAGATGGTGGTGAGCGAAGCCATCATCACCGGACGAAGACGGCTCTGCGAGCTGTCTATCAACGCCGTTACCGGTTCTACTCCCTGACTGATTTGCAGGGTGATTTCATCCATCAACACGATGCCGTTCTTGATGAGCATACCCATCAATCCGAGGGTTCCTACAATCGCCACAAAGTTGAACACCTTGCCCGTGAGCAGCATCACAATCACGACTCCCACGATGACGAACGGCAAGCAACACAAGATGATAATCGGCTTGCGGTAGTCCTTGAAGAGCATGATGAGGATGGCTATCATCAGCACAATGGCCAGCGGGAAGTTCTGGAACAGATACTTCATGCTCTGTGTGCTGGCCTTGCGTTCGCCTTGCCATTGAAGGCTGTAACCTTCGGGCAGTTGGATGGCTTCTATCTGTTCGGCGATGGCCTGTCGGGCATATTCGGTCTCGATGCCGGGAGCCGGAGAGCATTGCACACGCTGGCTTCGCTGACCGTTGTATCTTGGCACTACCGAAGGTTCCCAACGCACGTCTATCCGCTTGCTGATTTGCTGGAGCGGGGTACTGCCCATCAGCGTTTCCACGATTTCGTTCCTGTCGAAATTACCCGACTGGAGCTTCACCAGGAATTCCTTGTCCATAAGTCCGTTGATGGAAGGGAGTTGCGAGAAGATTTGGGTATTGTTCAAATCTTCAATCGGCTTACCTTGTTCGTTGACACTCTTCAGATAGATATTATCCTTGTGGATGCCTTCGTAGAACGTACCGATGGGAATGCCTCCCGTAGCGGTGAGCAAGGAGATGCTGACATCGTTTCGGCTCAATCCCAAGGCACGGGCAGCCGGCTGGTCGTATTCCACGGTCAGCACGGGCACATCGGGATTCCAGTCGGTGGTGATGAGGCATACCTCCGGTGTCCGTTCCATGATGATGCGGGCACTGTCCGCCAAGCGATGCAGCACGGCAGGGTCGGGACCGAGGAACTGTGCCTCGATGGGGTATTTCTTGTACATCAGGTTGTATCGTTTCAGCTTCACGTAGGCATCGGGATAATGCGTGGTGAGGTATTGCTGGATGGCATCCATATTTTCCTCCAAGGCATCGGAGGAGGTGAAGTCGATGATGAGTTCACCATACGACAACGACGGGTTGGCGATGCTTCGCACCAGGTTATATCGTCCCGGAGTACCCCCGATGGAGGTAGTGACATGGGTGATTTCCTCACGGGTCTTCAGATAGGCTTCTATCTCCTGCAAATCCTTCGCTACCTTCTTTGAGTCCGTACCTTCGGGAAGCTTGTACTCCATGTAAAGCTGGTCGTACACCATATCCGGGAAGAATCCTTGCTTCATGAATGTATAGCCGATACCGGAGAGGATGAGCAAGGCGACCATGGCGCATACGCTTCCCCAACGGTGCTTCAATCCGTAGTTGAGGATGATGCGGAAGGTGGAGTAGATTTTTCCTTCATAAACACGTTTGCCGTCTTCCTTCTTTTCTACTTTCGGAAACAAACGACGGTTCGCCATCAAAGGCACATGCACCAATGCCAAGACCCAACTGAGCAACAACGACACTGCCAGCACGATGAACAAATCGCGTACATAGACTCCGGCCGTATCGGGCGAAAGGAAGATGGGCAAGAAAGCAATGATGGCAATCAAGGTAGCTCCCAAGAGCGGCATAGCGGTCTGACGTCCGATAGCGGTCATGGCCTCCATACGAGGCTTCCCGGCTTTCAAGTCCACTAAAATCCCGTCGATGATGACAATGGCATTATCGACGAGCATTCCCATAGCCAAGATGAAGGCACCCAAGGAGACGCGTTGCAAGGTGCCGTCCATATAATGCAAGAACAGGAACGAACCGCAGACCGTTATCAACAAGCTATAACCGATGATGAGTCCGCTCTTGAATCCCATGGTCAGCATCAATACGGCTATCACAATGATGATGGATTCTATCAAGTTGATGGCGAAGGTACCGAGCGAATCGCCTACCCGTTCCGGCTGGTTGAAGACCTTGTGTACTTCCACTCCGGCAGGGAAACGGGTGTCTTGCAACTGCTGCATGGCACGTTCCACCTCTGCACCCACCTTGATGATGTCGGCATTACCCGATACCGCTACCAGAATACCGATGGAGCGGTTGCCATCGTAAAACAATTCATTACGGGTGGGTTCTTCGTACCCTTTCTCGATACGGGCAATGTCCCGGAGACGGAGCTGGTCATCGTCATGCCCCTGGATGAGCATATTGCCGATGTCCTCCACGGTCTTGAACTTATCGCTCACCGTCACTCGGATGCGGTTGTCACCATTGTTGTAATAACCCGTATAGCTGGTTTGGTTCTGTCCGTTCAGGGTGGAGAGCACTTCCAAGGGCTTCACGCCGAGATTGGCCATGCGGTCTTGTAGCAAGGAGATGTTGATGCATTCGGGACGCTTGCCATAGAGGTCCACCCGGTCGATACCTTCCATGTTGTTCACTTCGCGCTTGATGAGTTCGGCATAATCGGACAGTTCGCGGTCATTCATCCCATCCCCTGTCAGTGCATAGAACATGCCGAATACATTTCCGAAATCGTCCTTCACCAACGGAGGACTGACTCCCGAAGGCAAAGAAGCTTTGGCATCGTTCACTTTCCGACGGAGTATGTCCCAGTGTTGCTCCACCCTGTCATCGCTTACCGTACTGAGCAATTCCACTTGAATCAACGACAAATCGTTGTACGAATAACTTTCGATGTTGTCGATGTCGCCCATCGTGCGGATGCTTTTCTCCAGCACATCGGTCACTTCCAGTTCCACTTGATGTGCCGAAGCACCGGGGTAAGTCGTCACCACCATGGCGAGTTTCACCTTCACTTCCGGGTCTTCCAGCTTGCTCATCTGATAGCAAGAGAGAATGCCTCCAACCACCAGCACGGCAATGAAGAAATAAATCAGATTCCGGTTGCGGAATGCCCATTGGCTGATGTTTATTTTCATAGCAATCCTCCTACATTGGTTGATGTTTGAGCCGGCAATGGTTGTACCTTTTCTCCTTCGTGGATGGCATGTACCCCTGCCGAAACCACAATGTCACCAGCCTTGATATGAGGTGAAGTGATGACGGTTTGTCCATCGCTGGTCAAACGGACCACATCCACTTTCTCGAATTTCACCGTGCTGTCTTGCGGATGATAAACGAACACTCCCGACACTCCGTCCTTCAGGAGAACGGCTCCCGATGCCACTTTCAGTTCCTGGCTCTCTCCGTCATTCAACCGGATACTGACCATCGTGTTCATCCCTGCCGACGGTATGGGAAGTCCTTCGGTTTCCAGTTTCAGACGCATGGTGTAGAGTTGGTTGGCATTGGCCTTATGGGTAATGCCTATCAGTTGGAGCGGATAAACTTTTCCCGGATAAATGTCGAAGGTGCATTGGTAATCGCTGAATTGTCCGCGTCGGATGTATTCAGCAGCCGGGAGGTTGATTTCCACTTCGGGCGCCCCTTGTCCCACCATAGAAAGCACCGGCATACCGGCTCCTATGGTTTCGTGTGCCTTGAACAGATGCTTCTGGATGTATCCGTTGAAAGGAGCATAGAGTTTGGTATAGGCCAGTTCGTCCTTGTGATGTTCGTAAAGGGCAGTGATTTGTTTCAAGCCATACACGGCCTTGTCGTAGGCCACGGGGGTAGTGCCGCCATCGTTGTAGAGGGCGATGACCCGTTCGGCTTCGCTCTTCACTTGCTTGTATTGGGCTTCGGTGGCATCGAGTTGGATTTGGTAATCCGTCGGGTCCAGTTCGGCCAGCAGCTGACCGGCTTTCACGGGTTGTCCATCTTTTACCTTGATGCTACGGATGGTACCACTAACCCGGAAAGCCAGGCTGATGTCTTCCGAAGCCTTGACCTTTCCCGGATATTGCAAGAGCGTCCGGCTACCTTCCATACGGACGGTATCCGTCTTTACGGTCTTTGTCTGATTGGTGTCTTTTACTTGTTCACCACACGATGTGAAGATGCTGCCTGTCAAGAGAGCAGCTATCAGTAGCTGAAGTGTTTTCATACCTTTGTTTAGTCTTTAATCAATTCAACGCAAAAATACCGGTTATGTTTGTTTTGTGCAAGGTCTTTTGGCAAATTATGATGGTCTATTGGTTTCGTTTTCTTGATTGGTATTTGGAAATGACTCATAGTCTATGAAAAAACTCCCGGACAATTGGATTCAATTATCAGGGAATTTTATTGGAGTTTTCAAATTGTTTCTTCAGTTTTGTCATCTTTGTATCCAATTTTCTAATTCGAGCCCTTCGATACGTTCTAAGTGGCGAAAATTTTCTGTGACCAAGACGAAACCATGTGCCTTTGCGGTTGCTCCAATTAGTAAATCCAAATCTTCTATAGGAGTTCCTTTTTTACGTAAACGAACCTTTTCCTTTGCATAAGTATGAATTGCATGAAAAATTGGAATAATTTCGATATTTTCACAAAAACTTTCCACTAACTCGATGTTTCTCTTTATATCGTTGCTGTTTTCTGCACCATAGAGTAGTTCAGCGACCGTTATTTCTGAGATACAACAATTGTTCCATCCTACTTTGCCAATATGATTGGATACTTCAAAACGTCCACGTAGAAAGAATATGCAAATATTGGTGTCAAGCAAATACTTTTTCATTCGTCGAAAGGATTGGGTTGAGTATCTTTCTTTGAATAACGCTGACTATAAATATCATTGACAATCTCGTCGTCGGTTCTATCGTCTTTCCAAGCTCCGGAAAACTTGTTGATCATTTGAGCTGTTACATCTTCGGACTTTTGATTGTCTTTAGCAAAGATGAAAAGAAGACTATGTTTTACCTTTTCTAGTATAGTGTCATTGTCAATGTTAAGGATAGCTCGTGCTAACCTTGCTTTATCCGCTTCGAAACTTAAAGTTGCATTCATACTATTTTAGTTTTAAATTTGACGATACAAATATAAATGTTTTCTCCATAAGAACATAGAAATATCAAGCATTTTCTTAGGTGACTTTCTCACAATCACTTAATATTTAATATATTCAACGCAAAAATACCGGTTAAGTTTGTTTTGTGCAAGGTCTTTTGGCTAATTATGATGGTCTATTGGTTTCGTTTTTATTTTGATTATGATTTGTTTGTTGAATAAGATAAAAGAACCTATATTTGTATCTCCAACAAAATCATAATTATATGAAGGGAAGAATTGTTACGTTTCTATTGATGTATTCTTTTGTTCTTAACATTTGGGCACAAGAAGACACATTGCGTATTGTTCGGGATAGTTTACGAATGATGCAAGAAACATCAGGTGAAATGTCGATGGCTCCACTTTTATTTCCGGCAAATGAACCGATGAATCTATCGTTGCCAAAAACACTTCCATCAGATTCTTCCATTACGTTTCATTTTCAAAAACCTTCGTTGATGATTCCTTATTATACCAATCCTTCTCCTATGTTCAAGGGGGATTTTGATACCAATGGAATCTTGTTTACCCATCGGTATGGTATGCTGATGGGAGCAGGGAACCAGAATAGTCTTCCTGGAATTGGACGAAGTAATGATGTTTCATTGACGTATATCCATTTTTTTAATCCTCGATGGACATTTTCGGTGGGAATAGATGTCAATAAGATGCATATGAGTCATTTCACGGGTCAATCGTTAGGAGCATCAGGAACTCTTTCTTATCAGGCAAACGATCGTTTGACATTCAACGTTTTCGGTGGATACCATTCAGGGTATGTACCTGGTAGGCAGAATTATCACTTTGGAGGGACGATTGGTATGGAGGTATCCGAACATTTCGGGATGGAAATGGGGGTACAACGTCATTATAATCCGCTTCGTGGTGGTTGGGAAACCGTACCCATTGCCGTGCCTTATTTCAAATTTAATAATGGAGCAAAATTTGGTTTGGATGTAGGCGGATTACTTTATGAAATATTCCGTGACAATTCTTTTAAAAGAGAGATAAGAAATGGTAATTTCTCGAACCCAACTATTGCTCCACATCGTCCGAGGATTGAA
>JAFQBF010000074.1 GCA_017416735.1 Bacteroidaceae bacterium
TTGGTCTTCAGAGTTGCGTTCCAAACTCTTGCGATACACCTTCTTATAGATGGCAGAAGTCAGTCCCGAACAGTCTACCCCTCGTTTGGTGGTTCCACCTCCGCGATAGGGTACTCCCAACCAATTGGATGATTCTACATAAAGGGCGTGGTTGTCCTTCATGTCGATGTCGATCCCTAGGCGGATGGAGGCTCTTGCCAACTCCTGATAGTCGTATCGGGGAGCGACGGTGCGGCAACTTCCGAGTAGGAGTGCCAAGGTACATAGAATCAGCCAATGGAATCTTTTCATTCTATCACATTCACATTAAAGTAGTCTTCCAATTCCTTTTCGGCCGAGCCATCGCAGTTGTCGATGTCACGGATGATGTGACCATGCTCCATCAAGGCGATGCGGGGACAGACATCCACCGTATGATTCAAGTTGTGGCTTGAAACGAGGATGGTGGCACCGGTTTGCTGATTGTATTCCTTCAGCAAATGCTTGATGATGGATTGTGAACTTGGGTCGAGGAAGTTGAAAGGCTCGTCGAGAATCAACACCTGAGGCTGATGGAGGAGGGCAGAGATGATGCCAATCTTCTGCTTGTTGCCTGCCGAATAGTCACGGATAAGCTTCTTGTGACCGATGACTTCGCCGTTCATGAAGCGTTCGAACTGGGCGACACGTTCATCCACCTCTTCCTTCTTCATGCCATACATCTTGCCCACGAAGTAGAAGTATTCTTCCGGGGTGAGGTAATCAATCAGGAAACCATCGTCGATGAAAGCACCGGTATGCGCTTTCCAGTCTTCGTTTTGGCAGACATTGTTCTCGCCGATATGCACGTTTCCGTTGTCGGCTTGCAACAAGTCGAGCATCAAGCGGAAGAGGGTGGTCTTACCGGCACCATTGTTTCCCACCAAGCCAAGCATATCTCCGCTATGGATGGTGTACGTATCTATATCAACGGCTACTTTTTCGCCGAAGTTCTTTCTAAGTTGTTCTATCTTTATTTCCATAAACTCATAACTTATAACTCATGACTCATAACTCATCGTGATGCACGGAATTCTTCCATATTCTTATATCTGCGCTTCATAAACCGCTTGTAGATGTTCTTGATCCAAAGGTTGTGTGTGGCAATGAAGCCAAGGCCGATGACAATCAAGATGATGTGTGCCACTTCTTCCGGAAGGAGAGCGGACAGCAATTTGTCGATAAGCAACGGAAGCATAAATGCGCACCCGGTAATCAATCCTTGAATCCAGTTACTGCTCTTGTTGCTCTTCATCAGGTTGGCATTGAGTGGGAGGGTGCGGGTGTTGTACACCGCCAATTGCAACAACATAAAGAAGACAAAACCTGCCACAAATATCAGATAGGCAACGGCCGTCAAGAGCGTAATCTTGCCTTTCGCTATCGGGAAGAACATGATAAGGAAGGGCACCAAGATAATCAAGGTTGTCAAATAATACTTGGCACGAAGCAAATTGAAAATGGATTCCTTGCGGCTCATCAGCCCGTCGATGTAGTTACCTTCGAAGCACATCACTTGTCCCAATGTCATGATAGGCAATATGGCATAATTGTACAAGCAGATGAAACTTGTCATGTAAGAACCATCGTACACATCTGTAAAGGCTAAAGCGAAAGAGAAACCCAACATCACGATGATACCCATGCGAAATTGTGTCTTCACTGTCTTGTTACGGGTAATCAATTTGATTTCCAATCGGATGTATTCGCCTACCTCGCCATACTTGTCCAGGAACTTGTATTCGGATACCCGCTTGATTTTCGTGTCTTCTTTCTTGGAGAGTTCATTGTAAATCATCCGTTGCTGAAGTTTCAGGTTGATGAGGAACATCACACCGATGCAGGCAAGGACGAACAAGAAACTCAACGGATTACCCTCGATAAATCCTTCACCCAAATCCATTGTGAAACGACTGATGGGCAGGCCATCCAATAGGAACTCGGCTGCTCCCAAGGCACCGAAGATAGCCGTTGGCAACAATAACCAAAGGGTCTTCTCGCCCAATAGCAACTTACAAAGCAAGTACCAGTAGTTGTTGAAGACAAATATCAGCCAAATGCCTATTAAATATAAGAACATTCCGCCGAATCCATAGAAACGGATGACGGTAAGGAAAGCAAAGGGAACATACACAAAGAACCAGATGAAATTGTATCCGTCCAATCCCGATTTCAAGAGGAGTAGGCTAATCAGCTTTTTCCGCTTGACGGGCATCAGGAGGTAAGGCTTGATTTCCTGCGATACGGAAGGCTGTGCCATAAAACGCATCAGGAAGTCGCCGGCCATCACATAGAGGATACCCTGGTTCATAATGTGGTAAGGTTCCATATTCGGCACCAAGCCCTCAAACATAAAGGGGAGCGACACCCCTAAGAACAGGAATATCGCAGCCCAATATACAATCATAAAATACATCAGGAACTTGGCGAAGCGGTTCGTGTCGAATGCCGGATTCCGCTTCTCCGCCAGTTTCTGATTCTGTTTGATTATCTTGTAGAGATTCATTTTGTTCCTTCAGCCGTCATAGTTATTTCGACAATGTTGCCTTGGCCGAGCAAAGCCTTGGTGAAGTTCTTCACGTCTTCCCCGGTCAGCTCGTTCACCAACTTTTCGTAATCAGTATTCATATCGGTATTGTTCCAATAGTAGCTGTCTAATTGGCCTAACCAATAACTGTTTTCTTTACTGTTCTCGATGTGCTTCTTTAACAAGAATTCCTTCACCTTGGCCAAATGTTCCGGGCGTGGACCTTCTTGTGCGACCTTTTGAAGTTCGGTCATCACAATCTGCTCCATCTTTTCACGCTTGGCGGGGTCGGTGTCGAAATAAATCTGGAAGATGGCTTCGTCTTTCGGATAGTTTATTTGTCCCACTGTTCCTACGCCGTATGATGCACCTTCCTTCTCACGGATGGTTTCAGTATATACCATATCCATTGTCTGGGAAAGTATGGTCATCAACAAGCTGTTCTTCAAGTTTAATGGGCAGTTACCCGAGATGATGTTCAGCACGGTTGCCTTCGGAGTTTCCATTTTCTTTTCGAATACGTTCTTGCGGATACCCTTCTGGATGTCTAACTTGATGTCCTTGAAGTTTTCTTTTCGGTTGATGGTCGGCAAACCTCCGAGGTAAGTTTCAATCAGCGGCTTGGCTTCTTCCAAATTGATGTTGCCTACGAACAAGAATGTAAAGTCACCGGCTTCCTTGAAACGGTCCTTGTACATTTCCATAATGCGGTTGTAGTCGATTTGGTCAATCATTTCAGCTTTCACACGCATAGCCATCGGGTGGTTGCCATACATTTCCTTGTTTAAGGTGTCAACCAATGCGATGGACGGGTCTGCTTCTTGATTGGCCAATGATGCCTTGGTGCGTTGCTTGAACGATTCGAAGGCGGCATTGTCCATACGAGGAGCCGTGAAAGTCAAATAAACCAACTGCATCAATGTTTCCAAGTCTTTCGGTGAGCAGCTGCCGTTCACTCTTTCGGTCAAGCCATTGACGGATGCACTGATGCTTGCTTTCTTTCCTGCCAATACTTTTTCCAAATCCACATTGCTGAAGTTGCCTAAACCGCCGAGGCCGGCTACAGAGTTCAGCATCTTCACTTGGAGGGCTTCACCTGTTCCGAAGATGGAAGTACCACCTGGGCTAAATGCACTCATACGGATTTCATCGGCCTTGAAGTCGGTATTCTTCACCACTACACGTACACCGTTCGAGAGGGTAAGGACAGTCGATCCGAACGCACCTTCTTCGGTTTTCACAATCTTGCCGGCCTTCGGAGTTTCCTTCATCAAAGGTTCATCCGATACCTTGTCCACGTAGGCAGTGATTTCTTCTGCCTTGGTTTTGTTCAGTACGTCCAAGATTTCGGCTTCGGTAGGATAAACCATACCTTCCTTGTCGGGGCCGAAGATGTTGATAACGATGTTTTCATCGGTAATCAGCTGCGGGAGGATGCTGTTGATGGCTTCTACCGGTATGTTCGGGGCCTGCTGATTCATCAATGTATATTCCATTTCGATACCCGGTATCGGCTCGTTGTCGATGAAATGACGGATGTATTCCTGTACATACTGGGCGTTTCTCACTTTTTCGCGCTCGTTGTATGCCGATTCCAAGGCACGCAAGTAGTCAGCCTTGGCACGGGCATATTCTGAAGCGGTGAATCCGAACTTGCGGGCACGTTCGATTTCACGAACCAATGCAGCGATAGCGGTCGGGATGCCGTCTTCCTTGCTCACGGCGATACCGGCAAAGGCCTGTGTCGTTTTTGCCAACAAGAAATCTGTATCTTCGGTCACAGCCATAATGTATGGAGGATTGGCATTCTGACGAAGTTCGTCCAGGCGTGCATTCAGCATCTGCGAAATCATAGAGAACATATAGTTCTGTACCAAATAGCCGATGTTGCCCTTCACTTCGTTCGGGGTGGCCGGATGCTTGTGCCAGATATAAATCATCGTTGATGGCTGTTCCTTATCCTTGGCGATGGTGATAATCGGTTCCTTGTTGTCGGGCACCTTTTCATACACACGTTCGGCGGCGTTGGCTGGCATTTCAATCGGGGAGAAGATTTCCTTGATTTTGGCTTCTACCTTGTCCACGTCCACGTCACCTACCACTACGATGCCTTGTTGGTCGGGACGATACCACTTTTCGTAATAGTCGCGGAGAGCCTGATACGGGAAGTTGTCAATCACTTCGATGGTACCGATAGGCAAGCGATGGCCATACTTGCTTCCTTCAAATGTCTTCGGGAGCACTTGTTCGTACATACGCATCATCGCACCTTGGCCTTGACGCCATTCTTCGTGGATGACACCCCGTTCGTTGTCTATTTCCTTTGGGTCGAGGGTCAGGTCATTGGCCCAGTCGTGGAGGATGAGGAGACAAGAATCCACGATACCGTCGCGGATAACCGGTACGTTGGCAATGTTATAAACCGTTTCATCGATGCTGGTATAAGCGTTCAGGTTTTCACCGAAACGTACACCGATGCTTTCCAGATAATTGGTTAGGGTCTTGCCCGGAAAGTTGTTGGTGCCGTTGAAGCACATATGTTCTAGGAAGTGAGCCAAGCCTCGCTGGTTTTCTTCTTCGAGGATGGAGCCCACCTTCTGTGCGATATAGAAATCGGCACGGTCTTCGGGCAATTCATTGTGTCGGATGTAGTATGTCAATCCGTTTTCCAATTTACCGATGCGGACATTAGGATCTGTCGGGATAGGAGGCATCTGCGGCTGTTGCTGAGCCGATGCCGATACAGCGCTACCCAATATGAGAAGGACTGTGAAGAGTTTTTTTAATAAACTTGTCATAGTGTTGTGGGTTTAAAAGATTATTTGCTTTTGTCATTTTTCGGACAGAGTCCTCAACAACTCGTCAGACGACCGAAGGGAGGAAGAATCTCGGTAGCATAAGGTGGATGTTACCGAGATCCTTCGCTTCGCTCTGGATGACAATAATGATTCAATTACAGCAATCCGTTGGCCGAGAGGAAGCGTTCTGCCTCGATGGCAGCCTTGCAACCGCTACCGGCAGCAGTGATGGCTTGGCGATAGTGCGGGTCGGCCACGTCGCCGGCGGCAAATACGCCCGGCACACGAGTACGGGGACTTGCACCTTCGGTGATGATATAACCCACTTCATCTGTCTCAATCCACGGCTTGAATACATCCGAGTTCGGTTTGTGGCCGATGGCCAGGAAGAATCCGTCGATGGCCAGGTCGTAGTAACTTTCATCAGCTTCGCCTTTACGCTTCACCAAATGAACGCCTTCCACGCCATTGTCGCCGAACAAGCCTACGGCATTGTGTTCGAACAATACCTGAATCTTCGGGTGATTCAACACGCGGTCTTGCATAATCTGTGATGCACGGAGGTAGGGCTTGCGGACAATCAGATAAACCTGCTTGGCCAAACCTGCCAAGTAAACCGCTTCTTCGCAGGCTGTATCACCACCGCCCACTACGGCTACCACCTTCTTGCGGTAGAAGAAACCGTCGCAAGTGGCACAGGCACTGACACCCATACCGGCATATTTCTTTTCGTCATCCAAGCCGAGGTACTTGGCCGATGCACCGGTCGAGATGATCACTGTCTCAGCTTCGATTTCCTTTTCATCGTCGATGGTCAGCTTGTATGGACGCTCGCTGAAATCCACCTTGGTGATGATACCTGTACGGATTTCTACACCGAAGCGCTCTGCTTGTGCACGGAGGTCGTCCATCAGCTGTGTACCGCTGATGCCTTCGGGATAGCCCGGGAAGTTTTCCACTTCAGTGGTGATGGTCAGCTGTCCACCCGGCTGGATGCCTTCATACAGCACGGGGCTGATGTTTGCACGACCTGTATAAATGGCGGCTGTGTAGCCTGCAGGGCCTGAACCGATAATCAGGCATTTTACTCTTTCTGTACTCATAGTGTTATTCTTTTTTTAAGTTTATCTCATATCAATAATCTCCACATTCGGGTAGAGGGACTTGTTGAAGCGGAATATGCCGTCTTCCAGGCCTTGGTCGGTCTTATAGGAAATGACGCTGATTTCGCTCAAGGTTCGTCCGTCCTGTTCTATCTTCATCGCCAGCGGCTGATGCTTTTGTGAGATGAACACGCGGATGACTTCCCGGTTTCCTGAATGTTTGGGTGTCAGGACAATTTCGTGTCCCTTTACCCCGTTTCTCGTCTGGCTGCCTTTGTATGTATAGTCGAAGTCCGTTTTGTACCTTAATAATATAAGGTAAGGGTTGATGGCTTGCAATTCCTCCGGAGTGGGGTGGCTGATGTTCACCTCTTCGGTTTCTGCCACATAGCTCCATTGGGTTTCTCCGTCATACCAGCTTTGTATGCTTCCGTTGTTCAGGTAGAATTTCTCACCTTTCAGCAACAGGAATCCGTTTTCTGTCCCCCCGAAATCGGCACGGATGCCGCTGCTTTCGCGGAGTTCTTCCAATACTTTGTCCAGTATCTCTTCCGTTTTCTTGTCGGTTTGTGCACCGAGGCAGTAGGGGAGGAGTGCCAGCATCCATAAGGTCAATAGTTTCTTCATCATCAGTCTTTGTTTTTGTTGTTGGTCAATTATATTTGCAATGCATTCAGTTTCATTTCCAAGTCCGTCAAATCCACGCACAGCACGTCGCGTGCCTTGCTTCCTTGGGCTGCACCCACGATGCCTGCCCTTTCCAGCTGATCCATAATGCGTCCTGCACGGTTGTAACCGATGGAGAACTTGCGCTGGATGAGCGATGTGGAGCCTTGTTGATGAGCCACTACCAACTCGGCTGCTTCGCGGAACATCGGGTCGAGCCGTGTCATATCCACATCGCCGGCACTGCTTTCTCCTTCTTCGCTTTCCACTTCAGGCAATTCGAAGGCTGTCGGGTAGCCCTGTTGCTTGCTGATGTAGTTGGCGATGCGTTCCACTTCCGGTGTATCGACGAAGGCACATTGCACACGTACCGGGTCATTGCCTTGCAGGTAGAGCATATCGCCCTTGCCGATGAGCTGCTGGGCGCCCGAGCGGTCGAGGATGGTGCGTGAGTCCATCATCGCTGCTACACGGAACGCTACACGCGCCGGAAAGTTCGCCTTGATGGTACCGGTAATGATATTCGTTGTCGGACGCTGGGTGGCGATGATGGCGTGGATACCCACGGCACGTGCCAACTGGGCGATACGGCATATCGGCAATTCCACTTCCTTGCCGGCAGTCATAATCAAGTCTCCGAACTCGTCGATGATAATCACGATGTACGGCATAAAGTGGTGTCCCTTTTCCGGGTTCAGCTTGCGTTCGATGAACTTCGCGTTGTATTCCTTCACGTTGCGGCAACCGGCCTTCTTCAAGAGGTCATAGCGCGTGTCCATTTCCACGCAGAGCGAGTTCAGTGTCTGTACCACCTTGGTCACGTCGGTGATGATGGCGTCGTCTCCGTCCGGGAGCTTGGCGAGGAAGTGCTTCTCTATCGGTGCATATACCGAGAATTCCACCTTCTTCGGGTCAACAATGACGAACTTCAGTTCTGCCGGATGCTTCTTATATAATAAGGATGTCACGATGGCATTCAGGCCTACTGACTTACCTTGGCCGGTGGCACCGGCTATCAGCATATGCGGAGCCTTGGCGAGGTCCACCATATACACTTCGTTCGTGATGGTCTTGCCCAGTGCTATCGGCAACTCCATCGTGGTTTCCTGAAACTTCTTGCTGTTCAGGATGGCCTGCATCGGCACGATGCGTGGCTTGGCGTTCGGCACTTCGATGCCGATGGTGCCCTTGCCCGGTATCGGTGCGATGATGCGGATGCCGAGGGCTGCGATGCTCAGGGCGATGTCGTCTTCCAGGTTGCGTATCTTGGCGATACGGATACCCTGTGCCGGGGTAATCTCATAAAGAGTCACCGTAGGCCCTACGCTTGCCTTGATGGAGCTGATTTCGATGTCGAAGCTACGTAGCACCTCGATGATGCGGTCCTTGTTGGCATTCTGTTCTTCCATATCGATGCTGTTGTCGGTTTCATCGTAATGGTCGAGCAGGTTCAGGTGCGGGAACTTGTAGTTCTCCAGGTCGAGGCGCGGGTTGTAGGGTGCCAGTGCAGGTCCTTGGTATGCCTCGTCCTCTTCGGTATGGTCATCTCCGATGGTGAACGGTGTTTCTTTTTCTTCTGTCTGTTCAATCACTTCCATTTCGGGTTGTGCAGGTGTCGGGTTCTGTTCCTCTACCTGCGGTACCGGAAAAGGGAAGTCGTCGGGTTCTTCTTCCGCTGCCGGTTGTTTTTCCGGCAAGTCAAAGTCCACTTCCACGGGCTTGGTGTCCGTATAGGGTTGGGGCGCTGCAGGTTCGGGCATTTCTTCCTCTTCGGCAGTTGTTTCCGTTTCTTCCGTTACCGGTTGTTCTTTCTTTTTGCGCTTGAATTCCGGGTGCAGTGCCTTGCGTACATAGCACATCGTCTCGCGGGTCAGATACACGCAGAAAAGGATGGCTGTCACCAGCAGGAAGAGTCCTAACCCTGTGGGTCCTATCTGCGAGGCAATCCATCGGCTCACGTTGTGTCCGTGCAGGCCTCCCGGATAGATGAAGCTGTCGGCAAAGGGGCCTTCGAATACATATCCCAGGGCGATGGAGAACCATACCATCATCACCGAGCAGGAGAGGAACCACTTCCAGATGCGGAATTGGTAGGCCCGCATCAGCCGCATACCCAGTACCGCGAGGAACAGGACGATGAAGTAGGCCGCTATCCCGAAACATTCGTTGATGAAGTATTCGGACACCTGTGCCCCCCGTGCTCCCGCGTAGTTCTTCACGTTGTTTGCCGTCTGCATCAGTTCTCCCGGTTGCTGGTGGTGCAGGATGCTTTGGTCGGCAGCTCCGGTGAAGAAGAACGACGAGAACGCCAACAGCAGATAGACGGCAAATATCACACTGACCAGCCCAATGACGAACTGGGTGGTTTCGCTCTTGGTGAAATTGGTTATTTTACTTGCTTTTATTTCTTTCGGCTCTGGTGCCTTTTCTGTCTTTTTCTTGGCCATATTTGTGTTTTTAATTTATTCTTTCGCAAATGTACGTGAAAATTGCCAATAATTGATTTTTTTCCTCACTTTTTTCTTACCTTTGCACTTCAAAATTTTAGATATGGAACAAAATAGCCAAGTAATATTTGACAAGAACTCGATAGAGTTCGTAACCGTGGCTGCCGAGTATTGCGCTTTCATTGAGCGTGTACGGGGGGCTGAGCGTAAGGTGTTTGTCGATACGGCGCTCAAAATCCTTCCTTTGCTTTATCTGAAGGCGTCGCTGATACCGGAGTGTGAGGTGATAGGAGAGGACGACCTTGAAGTGTTCGTTACGGAGGATGATTACGAGATGGTGCGTCGTGCCGTGGCCGGTGTGCTGGGCGAGCAGGACGATTATCTGGAGGTGTTCCTTCCCGATATGGCATATAGCGACACTCCCATCAAGAAGTGCATCTCCGAAGACTTGGCGGACATCTATCAGGACCTGAAGGATTTCATCGGGGTGTTCCAGTCGGGCTTGAACGTGACGATGAACGATTCCCTCTGTGTATGCAAGGAACACTTCGCGGAGTTTTGGGGACAGCGCCTGGTGAACACGATGCGTGCCTTGCACGATGTGAAGTATCATTCTTCGGAGGATGATGCGGATGTGCCGGCTGCTTGGGATAACGATGAACTCGACTTGGTATGAAACAGCTCAGGGATACAATCACCAAAGCCGAGATAGCCTCGATGCCGAAAGTGCTTTTCGAAGGGCGCATTTTTGTGGTCTATACGGAAGCTGATGCGGACAAGGCGGTGGAATACCTCAAGACGCAGCAGGTGGTGGGGGTGGATACCGAGACCCGTCCTTCGTTCAGGAAAGGGATGACGCACAAGGTGGCCCTGCTTCAGATTGCCACTTCCGACACTTGTTTCCTCTTCCGTCTCAACCGGATAGGTATGCCCGGGTCCTTGCAGGAATTCCTGATGAGCGATACCTTGAAGGTCGGTCTTTCCTTGAAGGACGACTTTATGATGCTTCGCCGGCGCAAGGATGTGCATACGGAGGAAGGCAACTGGATAGAGCTGCAGGACTATGTGAAGCGCTTCGGCATCCAGGACCAGAGCTTGCAGAAGATTTATGCCAACCTCTTCGGCCGGAAGATTTCGAAGAGCCAGCGCCTCTCCAACTGGGAAGCGGAAACGCTGAAAGAATGTCAGATGAAGTATGCCGCTACCGATGCCTGGGCTTGCGTGGAGATTTACAACTGCCTGGCGGAACTGGAAAGGACAGGCGATTATGAAGTGGTGAAGGTGGATGTGGATATTAATAATCCCCCTGATTCACTTTGTCATTCAGAGGAGCGTAGCGACGAAGAATCTCGGTAACGTACACGTGGATGACCCCGAGATCCTTCCTCCCTTCGGTCGTCTGGATGACAAGGAAGGGAAACTCATAACTCATAACTTAAAAACTCATAACTCAAAAATATGACCTACAAGAAACTATACCTCAAACCCGGAAAGGAAGAATCCTTGAAGCGTTTCCATCCGTGGGTGTTCTCCGGAGCCATCGCCCGTGTGGAGGGCGAGCCCGAAGAAGGCGAAATCGTCGATGTCTATACCTCGAAGAAGGAATTCATCGCTTGCGGTCATTTCCAGATAGGCAGCATCGCCGTTCGTGTGCTTACCTTCCGTCAGGAAGAAATCGGCCACGGCTTCTGGAAGCGTCGCCTGGAAGTGGCGCTCGACCTCCGTCGCAGCCTCGGCCTCGTCGATAACCCCGAAAACAATACCTACCGCCTGGTACACGGCGAAGGCGACAACCTTCCCGGCCTCATCATCGACGTCTATGGACAGACAGCCGTTATGCAGGCACACTCGGCCGGTATGCACGTCTATCGGATGGAGATAGCCGAAGCCCTCAGCGAAGTGATGGGCGACATCGTGAAGCACATCTACTACAAGTCCGAGACCACCCTTCCGTACAAGGCCGACCTGGGCCCTGAAAACGGCTTCATCAAGGGTGGCAGCCCCGAAAACGTGGCGTTGGAGAACGGCCTGAAGTTCCACGTCGATTGGCTCAAGGGGCAGAAGACCGGCTTCTTCGTTGACCAGCGCGAGAACCGCCATCTCCTTGAACGCTACTCCAAGGGCCGCAACGTGCTCAATATGTTCTGCTACACCGGCGGCTTCTCCTTCTATGCGATGCGTGGCGGTGCCAACCTGGTGCACTCCGTCGATAGCTCCGCCAAGGCCATCGACCTTACCAACCAGAATGTGGAGCTCAACTTCCCGGGCGACCAGCGCCATCAGGCCTTTGCCGAAGATGCCTTCAAGTACCTCGACCGTATGGGCGACCAGTACGACCTCATCATCCTCGACCCTCCCGCCTTTGCCAAGCACCGCGACGCCCTCCGCAATGCCCTCCGTGGCTATAGCAAGCTCAATGCCAAGGCGTTCGAGAAAATCAAGCCGGGCGGCATCCTCTTCACCTTCTCGTGCTCGCAGGTGGTCGATAAGAAGGACTTCCGCAATGCCGTCTTCACCGCCGCTGCCCAGAGCGGACGCAGCGTGCGCATCCTGCATCAGCTCACCCAGCCGGGCGACCATCCGGTGAACATCTACCATCCGGAAGGGGAGTACCTCAAGGGGTTGGTGCTTTATGTAGAGTAAAAGTTAAAAGAGGGTGTGTCGAGTGGTACACCCTCTTTTCGTATCAGTTCATCATCCCGATGCACGAGGTGGTGCCTAAGGTGGTGGCTATCGCCGTGAGAATCGTAATCGCAAAGTGCAGTATCTTCTGCCAAAGTTCTTTCTTGTTCATAGTTGATGGTTGATAGATGATAAATGATAGATGATAGATGATTGTTGGCTATCGGGCAGCATGGAAGGTGATGGAATCTTACTGGAAATACTTCCACGACTTGCCCAAGGCCTTCAACGTGCGCAACATCATCGGCCGATGGGCGCCACCCACGGAGAACGACACGGAGAATTACATCCGGACGGTGCTCCGTCTCACAGGACTCGGTGGCAACGAGAATATGACGCAACCTTCGCGCGGGATGAACTACGAACGATGGGAGTTGCTGATTCGTGCCATGACCACGATGGAATGTGGCACGCCCTACAAGGAGGTGGACGTGGAAGCTATCCGTGAGGGATTCGACCTGGCTTTCCCCGGTGTACGGAAGGTGAAGAAACGGATAGAGCCGAGAAAACCGGCGGACATCGGGGTTTCGAAATTGCCCGATATGAGTGGAACGACCTTCGCCTGCTGGGATGAGTATGCCGACTGGTGATGAAGGATGCTGCCTATGGGGGATGCCCTGATGGTAGTGGGATAACGGTAATTGAATGAAATAAGGACGGAAATCCTCGAAAATAATTAATAAGTGTTAAATATTTGCGGATTTTGCCTTAAAATTATGCTATATAACATAAAAACCTTACCTTTGCACTGTGTTTTTCATGGTATTAGATTTAAGGTTAATGAAGATTGGGTGTCTGTGATAGATACCCTTCTTTTTTTTGTGTATTCTCATCATTTTTCTTTTGCCCGAACAAAAGAAAAACGAAGCAAAAAGAAAATTCGCCGTCTGCATTTTTTTACCTACTCCAGCACTTTTCTCCGCTAAACAAAAAGAACTCGCTTCGCTCAAACAGCTTTTTGTTTTTAACGCTACAAAAAGCACTTCCGCTTTACGGCAAAAAAATGAGGCCGGACCTTTATCCATTTTGGGGAGGGGTAAACTTTGCTTCGCTCGTTTTAGGGTTATTTGCTTGATGAGGGTGTGGCAAAATGTCGCTTCCTGATTTTTCATCTGCGGATGAATTATGTATTTCTACATAGACCCACGTATGTGAAAACTAGATTTCACACTAGAAAATAAGAACATACACAGGAAAAAAATGCATCTCAAACAGTGAAGCGCATTTGATTTCCCCGAAAAGATTCCGGCATTTAGTGGAGGGGCGTAAAGAAAATCGGGCGGATTTCCGTGAAGAACAAAAAGCTGTTTGAGCGTTAGCGAGTTCTTTTTGTTTAGGAAATCCACCCGATTTTTAGCTCCGGAACGGGAGCCGGTAGTCTTTCTTTTTTGTTATCTTCTTTCTTTCTCCTACGAGAAAGAAAAAAGTAATTAGAGCTTGATTTTCAATATCTTCGCACCGAAACCTTCCAGCAGCACTTGTGTGCATTGGTCGGGTGCCATCGTCAATGTCTCCGTATTGCCCGTGAGCAAGTCCTTGGCCTTATAGCTGTCCTTGAACGGGATGCTCAAGTAGTCGAATGCGTGGGTTGGAATCTTCACGCACGGAGCAGCCGGCTTCTCGTCGAAGTTCACCACGATGAAGAGCAGTTCCTTGCCCGCCTTGCGGAAGAAGGCATACTGGCGGTGCTCGTTGAAGACCACACCTTCCAGATTGGCATACGTCAAGTCGAAGAACTCGCCTTCGCGGATGGCCTTTTCCTTATTGCAAAGGTTCAGGAGGGTGGAGTAGAAGCCCTGAAGTTTCTTTTCTTCCTTGGTGAGCTGCTTGCCGTCGAACTTGCCTCCGTTTCGCCAGCGGCGGATGGTATCTACCGTCCAGTAGTCGAAGATGGTGGTGCGTCCGTCGCGTCCGCTGAAGCCTTCTTCGTCCATACCCGGTTCGCCCAGTTCCTGACCGAAGTATATCATCACCGGATTGGTGTTCATACAAGCCGATACAACCATAGCCGGGATGGCCTTGAACGCATTGTCAGCAAAGAATTCGGAAGCGATGCGTTGCTCGTCGTGGTTTTCGAGGAAGTTCAGCATATTCTTCTCGATACCGTTCAGGCTCTGCCAACGGAAGGGGATGTTGGTGGCCGATTCGTGACCGCAGGTCAGCGCACGGAGGGTATCGTAAAGGCCTACCTTGTCGTACAGATAGTCGAAGTGTCCGTTGAAGATGTAGTTGCGGTATTCGTACGGGTTATAGACCTCGGCAATGAAAATGATGTGCGGGAACTGTTCCTTGACTTGCGGAATGGCCCATCCCCAGAATTCTACGGGCACCATTTCGGCCATATCGCAACGGAAGCCGTCGATGTCCTTGGCGGCCCAGAAAAGGAGGATGTCGAGCATCTTCTGCCAAGTGTCGGGCACCGGGTCGAAGTGTCCCCAACGGCCGTTCATATAATCTACACCATAGTTCAGCTTCACCGTTTCGTACCAGTCGTTTCTGCCTGGCCAGGCGTCGAACTTGTCGTTACCGGTAGCCTTGGCCGGATTTTCCACGTAGGCTTCGGGGGCATTCATATGCAAGTCTATTTCACCCTGAAGCTGTTGGCCGGGGATGTAATAGAAGTTGTTGTTGGGGCTGAATGCCACGTCCTTGTTGTCGTTTTCGCCCAGGTCGATGACTCCTTCGGGCTTGGCGTCCGAATGGTACTGACGGGCCACGTGGTTGGGCACGAAGTCGATGATGACCTTCAAGCCAGCCTTGTGCGAGCGCTTTACCAAGTTCTCGAATTCCTTCATACGGTCGGGGATGCTGTTGGCCATATCGGGGTCCACATCGTAGTAGTCCTTGATGGCGTATGGCGAACCTGCCTTGCCCTTGACTACTGCCGGATGGTCGGGACGGATGCCGTAACGGCTGTAGTTGGTTTGTGTGGCGTGCTCGATGATGCCGGTGTACCAGATGTGGGTGGCACCGAGGTTCTTGATTTCGCTCAAGGCCTTGGCGGTGAAGTCCGCCAACTTGCCGCAACCGTTCTCATTGAAGCTTCCGTTGTTCTTGCAGCGGGTGTTGCTGTTACCGAACAGACGGGTAAATACTTGATAGATGATTATTTTTTCGTTGGTAGCCATAGTTTATACAATTCCGTGAGCATTGGCAGTTTTGTCAATCTTCTTAATCAGTCCTTGCAATACGGCACCCGGGCCACATTCGGTGAATTCGCTGGCGCCGTCGGCAATCATATTTTGCACTGTCTGTGTCCAACGTACGGATGCGGTGAGCTGTGCTACCAGGTTGGTCTTGATTTCAGCCGGGTCGGTGTGCGGCTTGGCATCCACGTTCTGATAGATAGGGCACTTAGGTGTGTGAAACTCGGTAGCGTTGATGGCTGCTTCGAGTTCTACCTTGGCCGGATTCATCAGCGGAGAGTGGAATGCACCGCCCACATTCAGCGGCAATGCACGCTTGGCACCGGCTGCCTTCATCAGTTCGCAAGCCTTGCTGATGCCTTCCTTGGAGCCTGAAATCACGACCTGACCCGGGCAGTTGAAGTTGGCAGCTACACATACGTCGCCTTCGGCAGATACCTGTGCGCAGATTTCTTCAATCTTCTCGTCGGCCAATGCGATGATGGCTGCCATTGTAGAAGGAGTGGCTTCGCAAGCCTTCTGCATAGCCATAGCACGGGCATACACTAACTTCAAACCGTCTTCGAACGACAAGGCACCGGCAGCTACAAGGGCGGAAAATTCGCCGAGCGAGTGACCGGCAGTCATTTCCGGTTGGAACTGCTCGCCCATACAGAGGGCGGAAATTACTGAATGGAGGAATACGGCCGGTTGGGTAACCTTGGTTTGGCGAAGGTCTTCGTCAGTGCCTTCGAACATAATATCTGTAATGCGGTATCCGAGGATATCGTTAGCCTTTTCAAACAATTCTTTGGCCAATGGTGAGTTGTCATACAAATCCTTGCCCATACCTACGAACTGGGCGCCTTGACCGGGAAAAACAAATGCTTTCATACCTTAAATATTATTATTCTTTAAATTTGCGGGTGCAAAGATACGATAAAAATGTTTCATTTGCAACTGCTTATTCCAAACCCAACTCCTTGATGACCTTCAGCAGGTATTGTCCGTACTGGTTCTTGATCATCGGCTGGGCAAGTTCACGCATCTTGGCGGCATTTATCCAACCCTTGCGGAGGGCGATGCCTTCCAGGCAGGCCACCTTCAGGCCCTGGCGCTTCTCGATGACTTCGATGTAGGTGCTGGCTTCGGCCAAGGAATCGTGGGTGCCGGTATCCAGCCAGGCAAATCCGCGTCCCAAAGTCTGTACTTTCAGTTCCTTGTCTTCCAGGAAGCGTTGGTTTACGGTGGTGATTTCAAGTTCACCACGAGCCGATGGCTTGATGTTCTTGGCCACTTCGACTACCTTGTTGGGGTAGAAGTAAAGACCTACTACGGCATAGTTGGACTTGGGTTGTGCGGGCTTTTCCTCGATGGAGAGGCAGTTGCCTTCCTTGTCGAACTCTGCCACACCGTAACGTTCGGGGTCGTTCACCCAATAGCCGAACACGGTGGCCTTCTGTTCTTCTTCGGCAGCACGCACTGCTTCGCGGAGCATAGCGCTGAATCCGTTGCCGTGGAAGATGTTGTCACCCAATACCAAGCAGGCAGAGTCGTTGCCGATGAACTTCTCGCCAATGATGAAAGCTTGTGCCAAGCCGTCGGGGGAGGGTTGTTCGGCATATTCGAAGCGTACGCCATAGTCACTTCCGTCGCCCAACAGACGCTGGAAGCCCGGCAAGTCGTATGGAGTGGAGATGATGAGAATCTCACGGATACCGGCCAGCATCAGGACCGAAATGGGGTAATAAATCATCGGCTTGTCAAACACAGGAAGCATTTGTTTGGATACGCCCTTGGTGATGGGGTATAAGCGGGTTCCTGAACCGCCGGCAAGTACTATTCCTTTCATATTTTTGAAATTTTAAACGATTTCTTGATTCTTTTATGCAAATATAATGCATATAAATGGAAAAAAGAATGCTTTTTTGGAAAATATCTCTATCTTTGTGTGTCAAATCAAAAAAGGAACGTTAATATGAGTTCAATCAATAATCATCTTGTAATTATGGCGGGTGGTGTAGGAAGCCGTTTCTGGCCGATGAGTACACCCGATTTCCCGAAGCAATTCATCGATGTCCTGGGCTGTGGAAGAACCTTGATTCAGCTGACTATGGACCGTTTCAAGGGTATCTGTCCACCCGAAAACGTATGGGTCGTAACATCTGACAAATATGCCGATGAAGTGAAGCGGCAGTTGCCCGAATTGGCCGATGACCACATCTTGCGCGAACCGTGCCGACGCAATACGGCTCCGTGCATTGCCTACGTGAGCTGGAAAATCAAGTCACGTGACCCGAAAGCCAATATGGTGGTGACACCCAGTGACCACATCGTGATGGATGTAAAGGAATTCCAACGTGTAATCACTTCGGCGCTGAAGTTTACGGACAAGTCGGATGCCATCCTTACCTTGGGTATGAAACCGAACAGGCCGGAAACTGGATATGGCTATATAGAAGCGGACTTGAGCTATCCTTCCAATTATAACAAGGAGATATATAGAGTGGATTCTTTCAAGGAGAAACCGGATTTGGCTACCGCTGAAAGATACATCAAGAAACCGGCTTATTTCTGGAATGCAGGTATTTTCGTATGGAACGTGAATACGGTGGTCAATTCATTGCGTGTGTATCAGCCGGCCATCTCGAAGGTGTTCGAACGTATGTTGCCCTATTACTTTACGGACAAGGAGCAGGAACTTATCAATGAACAGTTCCCGACTTGTGAAAGTATCTCCATCGACTACGCCATTATGGAAAAGGCGGATGAAATCTTTGTGTTCCCTGCCAACTTCGGATGGAGCGACTTGGGTACTTGGGGCTCACTTCACGCAAACTCGCAGAAGGATGCACAAAACAATGCCTTGATTGGTGGAAACATCAAGATGTATGAATCGCGTAACTGTGTGGTGCATACTACTCAGGAAAAGAAAGTGGTGATTCAGGGATTGGACGGATACATTGTGGCCGAAAAGGACAATACGCTGCTGGTTTGCCGCTTGTCGGAAGAACAACGAATCAAGGATTTCTCGGAATAAAAGTGGTCGTGCCATAATTATATTTTAGGCACGGATTACACGGATTAACACGGTTTTTAGTGTATGTTTTACATCGAAATTATCCGTGAAATCCGTGTAATCCGTGCCTGAAAAGTGTATGCGTATTTAGGACACGCTTTATTTTACTTTCTGCCTTTATAAATAAGGTATCCTACAATCAAGACTCCCAAACCGATGAACACATATCCCAGTTCGTGACTGTACTTGGTTACGGATGCCATCAGTTGGTCTTCGGGTACTATGGATTGCAAATAGTAACCGATAGCAGCCAGGATAGCATTCCAGATACCTGCACCTAAGGTGGTATAAAGCAGGAAGGTGGAGAGTTTCATCTTGGCAAGCCCTGCCGGGATGGAAATGAGCTGACGGACAGCCGGAATCAAACGCCCCACGAAGGTGGACAGTGCACCGTGCTTCTCGAAATAGGCTTCGGCGTGTTGCACCTTGGCTTCGTCAATCAGGCACATATGTCCGAAACGGCTGTTGGCAAACTTATAGACGATGGGACGACCCACGAAATACGCCAGATAGTAGTTGATGAGTGCTCCGATGTTGGCACCAATCGTAGCGGAAAGTACGACTAAATATACATTCAGTTCGCTGTTGCCGCTTGCTGCCTTGTAGGCTGCGGGAGGAACGACCACTTCCGAGGGGAAGGGAATGAATGAACTCTCGATAGCCATCAATAAGGTGATGGTCCAATAATTAAGGTGATCGAGACACCATTGGATGAAAGCGACTGATTCCATAATTTTTTTCGTTTATTGTTCTTTTTGACGGTTGTTTTTACTCATAATGGCAATGTTTGTGAACATATGCTTGAAGCGCTTGTCGTTCAGATAATCATCTTCAAACTGGTGGTTGCTTATGTTCCATATCTCGGTAAGTTGTTTCAGGCACGACTCGATATCGAACATACCGTAATGGCTGCACGCTATCAGATAGAGAGCCTCCATCTGTTCGTCCGGATATCCGGCAGTTATCTTCTTGCACCATTCGATGGTTTCCGGATACATATTCAGGAAAAAATAGCAGTTGGCTATGTTGTAGAGTATCTCCGATTGCTCGTAGTCGGGAGAGATGTCCAACACCTTTTGAAACAAGTTTTCAGCCTTTTTGTTTTCCTGTAATTGCAGATAAAGCATACCTTTCTGGAGTATGGCTCCACGGAAGTAGGGCTCCAAGTCAAGAGCGGCATCAATGTATCGCATTCCTTCTTCGGGTTGCTGGAGATTGAAGTAACACAAGGCGATGTAACTGAAAACTTCCGATTTCTCGAAACCGGTCATTTGAGGACATTTCTTCAACCATTCCAGACAAGTATCCTTGGCTTCGGTAGCCATTTCCATATCCAGATAGCATTTCACGATGAGGGCGTAAATGCGGCTGGGAGCCTTGGCGTCGGGAAGCAACCGGAGAAAGATGGCCAACGCTTCTTCATAATTCTGGTTCTGAAGATGGCAGAATCCTTTCACTTCGAGCGCTTCGAGGTTGTTCTCGTCGATGGCAAGGGAAAAGTCGATGGCTTCGTGGGCTTTCTCGATGTCGTTTTGTGCCAAATGGCATTTGGCCAGTCCGTTCCAATGAGGGATGGAATAGGGTTGCTCATCCAGGGAAAGATGGAAGGCTTCGGTTGCCTTTTCGGGTTGGCCGAAGGTCATACAGAAATCGCAGAGGGCATCCCGGTACTTTTGGCTGTTATGGACGTTGTAACCTTTGGCGTGGATTCTTTCCAGCCACTTGGAGGCATATTCCATTTGGTTGGCATCCATATAGGTCATAAAAATGTCCAACAACACTTCCAATGATTCGTCCTCGGATTTTGCCAGCTCGTCGTAGATGGCTTCTGCTTCTTCCATCCGTCGTTCTTCAATCAGAAGGTCGGCTTTCAGGAATTGGACTTCGCGGTCGGAAGGATCCTCGATGAGGTTCATCACTCGATAGGCTTCGTCCAGTTGTCCTCGGATGCAGAGCGAGCGTGACTTGAATACGAGGGCATCGGTGTTGGTGGGGTGGAGGCGGAGAGCGAAGTCGATGGCGTCTTCGGCTTTCCGTTCGTCACCTTGTGAGGCGTAATATTCAGCGATGTCGGTCAGTTCTTCGGCATCAAAATAAGTGGGGGTATGGTTTTCCACCATACCCTCATACTTGGCTAATATGTCTTTGAATTCCGGGTCTTCGAAGTAGGAAGACAGGTCGTTGTTCATAGGCTTATTAATGGATTATTTGTTGATTTTGCTCCAAGTGTCCTTCAATGACACGGTGCGGTTGAACACCAGATGGTCGGGTGTTGAGTCCTTGTCCACATTGAAGTAACCGATGCGTTGGAACTGCAGGTAGTCGAGTGGCTTGGCATCGGCCAGGAACTTTTCGACATAACATTCGGTCAAGACCTTCAAGGAATCTTTGTTGATCATTTCCTTCATAGCTTCCAGTGCATCGCAACCCTTGGCTTCGCGGATGGCAGACATTTCGTCGCGTGGATTTTCTACCTTCCACAAACGGTCGTACAAGCGGACTTCGGCCTTGAGGCAATGGTTGCAGCTCACCCAGTGGAGGGTGCCTTTCACCTTGCGGCTGCTTCCTGGCATACCGGTCTTGGTGTCCGGGTCGTATTCGGCATAAACGGTGGTGATGTTACCGTTTTCGTCCTTGTCGCAACCGGTACACTTCACGATGTAGGCGTTCTTCAAGCGTACTTCCTGACCCGGAGTCATACGGAAATACTTCTTCGGGGCATTTTCCATAAAGTCTTCGCGTTCCATCCACAATTCACGGCTGAACTCGATGGTGTGAGTACCTGCATTCGGGTCTTCCGGGTTGTTGATGGCTTCCATTTCTTCCACTTGTCCTTCGGGATAGTTGGTGATGACGAGCTTCACGGGGTCGATGACGGCACTGACACGGGTAGAACGCTTGTTCAGGTCATCGCGAACGGCGCTTTCCAACAAGGCGAAGTCGTTCAAGGCATCGTAGGTGGTGTAGCCAATCTTGTCCACAAAGTTGCGGATGGATTCGGGTGAGTAACCACGACGACGGAAGCCGCAGAGAGTCGGCATACGGGGGTCGTCCCAACCGTTCACCAGGCCTTCCTTCACGAGGATAAGCAGGTTACGCTTGCTCATCAGGGTGTAGTTCAAGTTCAGCTTGTTGAATTCGTACTGACGGGGGCGGTTGTCGTCCAGGTCTTGTTCTTCCTTCACCCAATCCACGAACAAGTCGTACAACGGACGGTGAGGAACGAATTCCAGTGTACACAACGAGTGTGTCACACCTTCGAAGAAGTCGCTCTGTCCGTGGGCGAAGTCATACATCGGGTAAGCCTTCCAGGTATCGCCGGTGCGGTGGTGCGGGTGCTTCACTACACGATAGATGATCGGGTCGCGGAAGTGCATATTGGGGCTGGCCATATCAATCTTGGCACGGAGCACCATCTTGCCTTCCTCGATTTCGCCGGTGTTCATCTTCTCGAACAAAGCGAGGCTTTCTTCGATAGGACGGTTGCGGTATGGGCTTTCTGTACCCGGTTGGGTAGGAGTACCCTTCTGTGCGGCGATGTCTTCCGATGATTGTTCGTCGATGTAAGCCTTGCCTTCTTTGATCAAGCGGATGGCAAAGTCCCACAACTGCTGGAAGTAATCGGATGCATAATATTCATTTCCCCATTGGAATCCGAGCCACTGGATGTCTTCCTTGATGGCTTCCACGTATTCCATATCTTCTTTGGTGGGGTTGGTATCGTCAAAGCGGAGGTTGCATACACCGCCATAGCGGGCTGCGATTCCGAAATCCAGGCAGATGGCCTTGGCGTGTCCGATGTGGAGGTATCCGTTTGGCTCGGGCGGGAATCGTGTCTGTACGCGGTTTCCATTCTTACCTTCGCTGAGGTCTTTCTCTACAGCTTGTTCAATGAAGTTCAGACTTCTCTTCTCTGTCACTTCGTTTGCGTTCATTTCAGTCATATAGATTATCTCTTTTTACACTTTTGAGGTGCAAAAATACATAATCTTTTTGGTATATACATTATATATATAGTATTTTTTAGCACTCAGATGTTCGGACGAAGTGGTATGCAGGGCGATGTGATGGTAATTTAAGTTTATAAAAACGTGTTTTTTTGAAGAGGTTGAAAAGTAAAAATACTGAAATGTCAAAAAAATAGTGACATTATTTACAAAAGAACGGATTTTTTTATATCTTTGTCAGTGTAATGACAAAGAGAAATGGCTTTGGGATGGTTTTTCTCAACAAAATGACAAAAAACCTCAAAATATGTTGTAGGGCATAGTTTTTTATTTGGAAAGTCCAAAAAAAGCCCCCATCTTTGCAGCGTTATCCTGAAAACAATCTTTTTACCTTAAAAAACTAATACCTATTGAAAACAAAAAAGGAGTCTTTGTGAAAAGATTCCTTTTTTATTTTTGAGCTTTTGTATCGGATTTATTTTGACAACAATTTCGAGAAACGCCATCACGATTTTTTAAAACGCCTTCACGTTTCAATAAAAATGTCTTCACGTTTATACGGAAGTCTTTCATTATTTTCTTAACTTTGCATTATCGGATTAAAAATGTGACTGAATATGGCACAACCTTTGGCAGAGCGTCTGCGCCCCAAGACGCTTGATGACTATATAGGGCAGAAGCACCTCGTAGGTGAAGGTGCAGTGCTCCGCAAGATGATTGATGCGGGGCGCATCTCTTCGTTCATCCTCTGGGGACCTCCAGGGGTAGGAAAGACAACCTTGGCGCAAATCATTGCCAATAAGCTGGAAACTCCTTTTTATACCCTCAGCGCCGTGACAAGCGGAGTGAAGGACGTGCGTGATGTCATCGAGAAGGCCAAGAACAACCGTTTCTTCAACCGGATGAGTCCCATCCTCTTCATCGACGAAATCCACCGTTTCAGCAAGTCGCAACAAGACTCTTTGTTGGGTGCCGTCGAGACAGGTGTCGTGACACTGATTGGAGCTACCACGGAAAACCCCTCGTTCGAGGTCATCCGACCCTTGCTCTCCCGATGCCAGCTATATGTGCTCAAGTCGTTGGAGAAGGAAGATTTGCTTGAATTGTTGCACAATGCAATTCGGAAAGATGTTTACTTGAAAGAACGTGACATCGAACTGAAGGAAACAGATGCAATGCTCCGCTATTCGGGGGGAGATGCCCGCAAGCTTCTTAATATATTGGAGCTGGTGGTGGAAGCTGATGAGGCATCGGATAAAGTAGTCATAACCGATGAAAAGGTGGTGGAACGACTTCAGCAGAATCCCTTGGCATACGATAAGGACGGGGAGATGCATTACGACATCATCTCTGCCTTCATCAAGTCCATTCGCGGGAGTGACCCCGATGGGGCGCTCTATTGGTTGGCCCGGATGGTGGAAGGGGGCGAAGACCCTGCATTCATTGCCCGAAGACTTGTCATCTCGGCGTCCGAAGACATAGGCTTGGCCAATCCCAATGCGCTGCTTCTTGCGAATGCCGCTTTCGATGCCGTGATGAAAATCGGATGGCCCGAAGGTCGCATCCCTTTGGCGGAGGCAACCGTATATTTGGCCACAAGCCCCAAAAGCAATTCGGCTTACGAGGGCATCAATTCGGCTTTGAATCTGGTGAGGGAGACGGGAAACCTGCCCGTTCCTTTGCACTTGCGGAATGCACCTACCAAACTGATGAAGCAACTTGGTTATGGCAAGGATTATAAATATGCCCACGCCTACGAGGGTCACTTCGTGCATCAGCAGTTCTTGCCCGATGGAGTGAAGGAAACCCGCCTTTGGCATCCGCAGAACAATGCTCAGGAAGCCAAGTTGAAGGAACGGATGCAAAGCTTGTGGGGTGAACGGTTTAAGGAATGATAATTATAAAAGATATGCGTATGAAGATAGTAGTATTGGACGGCTACGGCCTCAATCCCGGCGACTTGTCGTGGAAAGGAATGGAAGCATTGGGAGAACTCACGGTGTATGACCGAACCTCTCCTTCAGAGTTGATGGAACGCTCGGAAGGTGCCGAGGCGTTGATAACCAACAAGACCCTCATTACCGCCGAGAATATGGAAGCGTTGCCTGATTTGAAGTACATCGGCGTGTTGGCCACCGGCTATAATGTGGTCGATATAGAAGCTGCTAAGGCTCGAGGCATTGTGGTGACCAACATTCCTGCCTATAGCACAAGCTCGGTGGCACAGATGGTGTTTGCACACATTCTAAATATCACCCAGCGTGTAGGCCATTATGCGGAAGAAAACTCGAAAGGACGTTGGACGAACAATGCGGATTTTTGCTATTGGGACACCGATTTGGTGGAGCTTGATGGCAAGAAGATGGGTATCGTTGGTTTTGGAAACATCGGACAAGCTACCGCCCGCATTGCCCAAGCCTTCGGGATGGAAGTGCTGTTGTACACTTCCAAGGAACAATCAGCCTTGCCTCAGGGTATGAGAAAAGTGGCTTTGGATGAACTCTTTGCGGAATCGGATGTAATTAGCTTGCATTGCCCTTTGACTCCAGACACCAAGGAGATGGTAAATGCCGAACGATTGAAGCTGATGAAACCGGGTGCCATCCTCGTCAATACGGGTCGAGGTCCGTTGGTGAACGAACAAGATTTGGCGGATGCCTTGAACGAAGGACGGATAGCAGCTGCCGGTTTGGACGTGCTTCCCATTGAGCCGGCCAATGCCGATAATCCGTTGCTCGGTGCCAAGAATTGCTTCATCACCCCGCACATTGCTTGGGCTACCAAGGAAGCCCGCACCCGCTTGATGCAGATAGCCGTACAGAACCTGAAGTCCTATCAAGAAGGATATATAATAAATAATGTAGCAAAATGATGGAAGACAAAAGAATCGAGAAGGCCGTAGCCTTGTTCAAGGAAGGGTTCAACTGTTCACAATCTGTGGTCGCTGCTTTTGCTGACCAATATGGATTTACCCGCGAACAGGCATTGAAGATGTCGGCATCTTTTGGCGGAGGCATCGGGCGGATGCGTGAGACTTGTGGTGCCGCTTGTGGGCTTTTTATGTTGGCAGGTTTGGAAACTGGAGCCACCGAAGGAGCCGATAGAGAAGGAAAAGCTGCCAATTACAAGCTTGTTCAAGAGCTGGCTGAAGAATTCAAACGACGGAATGGGGCTTTGCGTTGCGCCGATTTGTTGGGATTATCCAAAAATGAACCGGTTGTTTCCACACCCGAAGCCCGTACCAGTCAGTATTATGCGAAGCGTCCTTGTGTAAAGATGGTGGAAGAAGCCGCAAGGATATGGTGTGAGTATTTGGAAAAACAGGCCCGAAAAGCGGAAAATTAAAAATAAATTATAAAATCAGCTTATTTCTTTTCGTGTGATTATGTTGTATAACATATTTTTTGTATCTTTGCACCGGTAATTTTAAAGGTAAAAAGATTATGTTGAAAGAAAAAGCAGGTGCTTTGGCCGGACAAATCTGGGAAGCACTGAATGGTACAGAAGGTTTGACACAAAAGCAGATTAAGAAGACTGCCAAGATGAAGGCCGACAAGGATTTTTTCCTGGGAATGGGCTGGTTGTTGCGTGAAGACAAGGTGGCTGTTTCTGAAGTCGAAGGCGAAATTTTCGTGAAATTGGTGTAAACAGGTCATTGTTACCATAAAAAATATGCGTTGGTGCAACATTCGTATGTTGTCCGACGCATTTTTTTTGTATCTTTGCGCATTAAAAAACGTAAAGAACAAATGAAACATATCCGTAACTTTTGCATTATCGCGCATATCGACCACGGTAAGTCAACCTTGGCCGACCGTCTGTTGGAATATACTCAAACCATCAAGGTGACCGAAGGACAGATGTTGGACGATATGGACTTGGAAAAGGAGCGTGGCATCACCATCAAGAGCCACGCCATCCAGATGGAATACAATTATAAAGGTGAAAAATATGTCCTGAACCTCATCGATACTCCGGGACACGTCGATTTCTCGTACGAAGTTTCCCGCTCGATAGCCGCTTGCGAAGGTGCTTTGCTGGTGGTCGATGCATCGCAGGGCGTTCAGGCGCAAACCATTTCCAATCTCTATATGGCGTTGGAGAATGACCTTGAAATCATCCCCGTGATGAACAAGTGCGATATGGACAGTGCGATGCCTGAAGAAGTGGAGGACGAGATTGTGGACTTGCTGGGATGCAAGCGCGAGGAAATTATTCGTGCGTCGGGCAAAACCGGTTTGGGCGTGGAAGAAATCCTCAATGCCGTGGTTGAACGTGTCCCGCATCCTGAAGGTGATGAGGAAGCTCCTTTGCAGGCTTTGATTTTCGACTCCGTGTTCAACTCTTTCCGTGGCATTATCGCCTATTTCAAGATTGAGAACGGTGTAATCCGCAAGGGTGACAAAGTGAAGTTCTTCAATACCGGCAAGGAATACGATGCCGATGAAATCGGAGTGCTGAAAATGGATATGATTCCTCGCAACGAACTTCGTACCGGTGATGTAGGCTACATCATTTCGGGTATCAAGACATCGAAGGAAGTGAAGGTGGGGGATACCATCACTCACATTGCCCGTCCGTGTGACAAGGCCATTTCGGGTTTCGAGGAAGTGAAGCCGATGGTGTTTGCGGGGCTTTATCCGATTGATGCCGAAGATTATGAAAACCTCCGTGCTTCACTTGAGAAACTTCAGTTGAACGATGCTTCGCTGACCTTTATGCCGGAATCATCCGTAGCGTTGGGCTTTGGTTTCCGTTGCGGTTTCTTGGGATTGCTCCATATGGAGATTGTACAGGAACGCCTCGACCGTGAGTTCGATATGAACGTGATTACCACCGTGCCGAACGTATCTTATAAGGTGTTTGACAAGCAGGGAGAAGTAAAGGAAGTCCATAATCCTTCCGGTATGCCGGAAATAACTTTGATTGACCACATCGAAGAACCGTATATCCGTGCATCCATCATTACCACCACCAATTACATAGGTCCTATTATGACCTTGTGCTTGGGCAAGCGTGGTGAATTGATTAAACAGGAGTACATTTCGGGTAACCGGGTGGAAATCTTTTATGACATCCCGTTGGGCGAAATCGTGATCGACTTCTATGACAAGCTGAAGAGCATCTCGAAGGGATATGCTTCGTTCGATTATCATATGAATGGTTTCCGTCCTTCCAAACTCATTAAACTCGACATTCTGTTGAATGGTGAACCGGTGGATGCCCTTTCTACTTTGACGCACGTCGATAATGCCGAAACATTCGGACGCCGTATGTGTGAAAAGTTAAAGGAACTGATACCTCGCCAGCAGTTCGACATTGCCATCCAGGCAGCTATCGGTGCCAAGATTATTGCCCGCGAAACGGTGAAGCAGCTCCGCAAGGACGTGACCGCCAAATGTTACGGGGGTGACGTGAGCCGTAAGCGCAAGTTGCTGGAAAAACAGAAGAAGGGTAAGAAGCGTATGAAACAGATTGGTAATGTGGAAGTACCGCAAAAGGCTTTCTTGGCGGTGCTGAAGTTGGATTGATAATATTAACCTTAAAAATCATAAGAGAAGATGAAGTTTCTATCCATTTGTGTGTTGAGTGTGGTGCTGATGTTCTCCACGCTTTCGTGTACAGAAAAACATCTGATTGGCGACGAGGCCGAACGTGCAGCTGTGCAAGCTGACTTTGAAAATCGTGCCGCATCGCTGACTCAGGGTGACTTGTTCAAGGTATTTGAGCAGGAAATGAGTGAACAACAGCGTGAAGCGTTGACTTTCCTTTACGCTTATATGCCGTTGGGCGACATCACTGACTATTCCGGTGAGTTCTTTTTGGAAAACATCGACTACACTTTCCGTGCCAAGGAAGAAATGCCTTGGGGAAAGCTGATTCCTGAACGCGAGTTCCGCCATTTCGTATTGCCGGTTCGTGTCAATAACGAGAATCTGGACAATAGCCGCAAGGTGTTCTATGAAGAATTGAAGGATCGCGTGAAGAATCTTTCATTGCACGATGCCGTGTTAGAGGTGAACCACTGGTGTCACGAGAAGGTGGTTTACACCCCTTCGGATGCCCGTACCAGTTCTCCATTGGCTTCAGTCAAGACAGCCTACGGACGTTGCGGCGAAGAATCCACTTTCACCGTAGCGGCTCTCCGTTCAGTAGGTATTCCTGCCCGTCAGGTATATACTCCGCGTTGGGCGCATACCGATGACAATCACGCTTGGGTAGAAGCCTGGGTAGATGGCAAGTGGTACTTCTTGGGTGCTTGCGAACCAGAACCTGTCCTCAACCTCGGTTGGTTCAATGCACCGGCATCGCGGGGTATGTTGATGCACACCAAGGTGTTTGGTCGCTACAATGGCCCGGAAGAAATTATGCATCAGAATCCTAACTATACGGAAATCAATATCATCGGCAATTATGCTCCTGCAGCCAAGGCCAGTGTGAAGGTAACGGACGCAGACGGTCAGCCGGTAAAAGATGCCAAAGTGGAATTCAAGGTTTATAATTATGCCGAGTTCTACACCGTAGCAACTAAAAAGACAGATGATGCTGGTCAGACATTCCTTTCAGCCGGTAAGGGCGATATGCTGGTGTGGGCTTCGAAGGATGGCCGTTTCGGTTATGGCAAGCTTTCGTTCGGCAAGGATGCAACGTTGGAATTGAAACTTGACAAGAAGGCCGGCGAATCTTATTCGCTGGAGTTGGACATCGTGCCGCCTGCCGAAGGTGCCAATATGCCTGAAGTGACTGCCGAACAGCGTGATGAGAACAATCGTCGTATGGCTATCGAAGATTCCATCCGGAATGCATACGTAGGTACTTTTATGAGCGATGCGTCAGCTCGTGAGTTTGCCAAGAAATATCAACTGGACGAAGATGCGGTAGCCAAGATTTTGGTAGCATCCCGTGGTAATCACGATGTCATTACTAATTTTATGGCCCGTTTGCGTTCGGACAAGTCGAAGGCCGGTGGCATTGATATGTTGCAACGTATCTCCGCCAAGGATTTGCGCGATGTGAGCCTCGACGTGTTGATTGACCATATGCAGTCGCACGTGTATAGGGAAAATATGGATTATTTCCGTCGTTTCATCCGTAATCCCCGTGTGGCCAATGAAATGCTGACTCCTTATAAAGCCTTCTTTAAGGAAGCCATTCCCGAAGAAGACAAGGCAACTTTCAAAGCCGATTGGATGAAGCTTGTAGCTTGGGTGTCAGAGAATATCCGTGTGGATGCAAATTGCAATTTGGGTGGTGCGCCCATCTCGCCGGCCGGTGTATGGAAAGCCCGTGTGGCCGATGCACATAGCCGTGATATTTTCTTCGTGTCGATGGCCCGTAGCTTAGGTATCCCTTCACGTATCGATGAAGTGACAGGTAAGGTTCAGCTTATCAATGTTGATGGAGCGATAGATGTGGACTTTGGTTCTATAAACAAGGAAGAATCTCCAAAAGGCAAATTGATTGCTAAATATAAACCAATCAAGTCGTTGTCTGACCCTAAATATTATTCGCACTTCTCTATATCCAAACTGACGGATGAAGGTACGCTGCAGTTGCTTAACTACGATGAAGGTGATATCGATATGGGCGAAGGCGCTACTTGGAGCAACTTGTTGAAAAATGGAACGGCGCTCGATGAAGGCAACTATCTGATGGTGACTGGTACTCGTTTGGCAAGTGGCGGTGTGTTGGCTGAAATGGAATTTTTCCCGATACATTCAGGAAAGACCACTACGTTGGATTTGGTGATGCGTGAGTCTCAGGACGATGTTCAGGTCATCGGCAGCTTCAATTCCGAATCCCTTTACAAGCCTTTGGAAGGCGAAGACTTGAAGTCCATCCTGAATACTACCGGCCGTGGTTATTTTGTAGTGGCTGTGTTGGGTGTCAATCAGGAACCTACCAACCACGCTCTGCGTGACATTGCTGCCAAAGCCAAGGATTTCGAGGATTGGGGTAGAGGTATGGTGCTTCTCTTCCCGAGTGAGGAAGATTATGCCAAGTTCCGTCCGCAGGATTTCCCGGGCTTGCCGAAGAATATCACATTCGGCATTGATAAGGATGGTTCCATCCAGGCTCAGATAGCTAAGGAAATGAAGTTGGCTAACAAGACCATCTTGCCGATGTTCATCATTGGCGATACGTTCAACCGAGTGGTGTTCGTGTCACAGGGTTATACCATCGGCTTGGGTGAACAGCTGATGAAGGTGATACATAAGCTTTGATAGGCTTATACCTTAATCAATAAAAAGTGGAGATGTTTCTTTCGTGAAGTGTCTCCACTTTTTTGATGGGCTATGGGTGTTGCGAAATGTAATATGCTATGTCAAAGAAAACATTAGCGCGAAATAAATATTTGTCAGCGCGAAAAAACAATTTGCCGTCGCAAGAATTGAAGAAGAATTTGAAATAGTTGAAGAAGCGTTTAGTATTCTTCCTGAAGAGTGGTTTGGTGCGGCGCAACTATCCGGAATTGTCGGGATTCAACTACAAACAGAAACAAAAAAGTGGATGTAAATTTATACACCCACTTTTATTGTATCAATCCAGTTCATCATCATCGTCATCCATTTTTTTCTTCTTGGATTTGCTGCGGCTCTCCTTGTTTTTCTTTTCCAAAGCTTCCTCCTTTTCGTCCTTTTGCTTCAAGACGGAAACCGCTTCCTTTACAATTTCAGGATTGGTTACATCCTTCTGATACTCTTCAATCTTTACGGTGCCACCCATCGATACTTTCGGATTGCGATAAATCATACCGCTTTCGTAAGAGCTTCGTCCCGAGAAATGGAATTCGCAAGCACCGGTTTCTTCCGCTATTTGAAGGATGTTGTTTGGATTCACACCGCAACCGGGCATAATGATGATGCGGCCATCGGCTTGTTCCACCAATTCTTTCAATAGCGGAATGCCTTGTACGGCAGTGGCTTCTTGACCGGATGTAAGGATGCGTGTGCAACCCAATTCGATAATCTGTTCCAATGCTTCCTTGGGGTCTCTGCACATATCGAATGCACGGTGGAAAGTCACATTCATATCTCCGACGGCATTCATCAGTTTTTTCATGGCAGGCATATCCACATTACCTTCGGATGTAAGGCAACCGAATACGACACCGTCGGCTCCCAGCTGACGGGCTACCTTGATGTCATGCAGCATAATTTCCTGTTCTAGATGGTTGTAGAGGAAATCGCCTCCCCGGGGGCGGATAATGACGTGGAGTTTGGTCTCTTGCAATAACTGCCTGGCCATACGTATGTCACCGAACGATGGGGTTGTTCCTCCTTCGGGAATACCGGCACATAATTCTACTCGGTAGGCTCCTCCTTCTTGTGCCTTTACTGCACTCTCTACAGAATTGGCACAGATTTCAATCTTTGATTTCGTACTCATATATGTTTTCCTTAGTATTGGCAAATTAACGTGCAAATATAATTATTTACCCCAAATAATGAAATAAAAGTGGCGAAAAATATTTCGTGAACAGGCATTTAATGGGATTACGTGGTCAAATAACAAAAAAATGATGAAAATGTTCTCGGATGTTTTAAGAAATAAGATTAAAATAGTAAATTTGTCGATTGTAATGTGTAGTTTGCAAAAATGGCTGATTTAATCAAACATCGAGGTATTGTAGAGAAGGTGGATGGTTCGCACGTGACAGTACGGATTGTGCAGACTTCGGCTTGTTCGGCATGTAGTGCAAAGGGACTCTGCAATGCTTCTGAAAGCAAGGAGAAACTGATAGATGTGTATGAGGTACAGTCTGCTTGCCGCATAGGTGAGGAGGTTGTAGTATGTGGTACTACCTCAATGGGGATGCGGGCAGTCTTGTTGGCTTTCGGTGTGCCTGTGTTGCTTTTGTTGTTGGCTCTTTTTGTAACTATGCGGGTGACGGATGGTAATGCATTATTGTCGGCTATGGTTTCTTTGGGGGTAATTGTGCCTTATTATTCCATTATTTATATATGTAGGGGAAAGCTTGAAAAGAGATTTTCATTTACGATTGAAAAACATAATAATCAATAATAACTAACACTATGGATTTAATTCTGGTTGCAGTGATTTCATTAGGTGCGATTGGCTTGATTGCCGCGGTAATCTTGTATGTCGCCTCGAAGAAATTCGCTGTGTATGAAGACCCGCGAATTGCTCAGGTGGCTGAAGTGCTTCCTCAGGCAAATTGTGGTGGATGCGGTTTTCCGGGATGTAACGGTTTTGCAGCAGCTTGTGTGAAGGCTGCCGATGCCGGTTCGTTGGAAGGAAAGTTGTGTCCGGCTGGCGGTACTCCGGCTATGGAGAAAATCGCAGCCATCTTGGGAATGGAAGCCGTTGCCTCTGAACCGAAGATTGCGGTGGTGAGATGTAACGGTAGTTGTGAAAACCGTCCTCGTACAGCTCAGTACGACGGTGCCAAGTCTTGTGCCATTGCCCATGCTACATCGGGTGGTGAAACAGGTTGTGCATTCGGATGTTTGGGTTGTGGTGACTGTGTGGCTGCTTGTAAGTTCGATGCCATCCACATGAATCCGGAAACAGGACTGCCGGAAGTGGACGAAGAAAAGTGTACCGCTTGTGGTGCTTGTGCCAAGGCTTGTCCGCGTCGCATCATCGAAATCCGTCCGAAGGGTAAGAACAACCGCCGAATGGTGGTGATGTGTGTTAACAAGGATAAGGGTGCCGTTGCCAACAAGGCATGTAAGGCCAGCTGTATCGGTTGTGGCAAGTGTGTGAAGGTTTGTCCTTTCGAAGCGATTACACTCGAAAACAATTTGGCATACATCGACCCGGCCAAGTGTAAGTCTTGCCGCAAGTGTGAACCGGAATGTCCGAAGGGTGCTATCCATGCCATCAACTTCCCGCCACGCAAGCCGAAGACAGAAGCTCCTGCCGATGCTACAGCAAAACCGGCTGCACCGAAGGCTGCTCCAGCACCGAAAGCTCCGGAAACTCCTAAGGCTGAAGCTCCGAAAGCAGAAGCATAATCAATCAACCTAAGTAAAAATCAATAAAAGATATAACAGTGAAGACATTTAGAATTGGTGGAGTTCATCCAGCAGAAAATAAATTGTCAGCAGGCAAAGCCATCGAAACCCTTGCCCTTCCGAAGCAGGCGGTATTCCCTTTGTCGCAGCACATCGGTGCTCC
>JAFQBF010000075.1 GCA_017416735.1 Bacteroidaceae bacterium
CACTCAGTTCAATATCGTAGTAGATGCTAACTTCGACAATGATGACAACAATGTAGAATCAGGCATCATCTTCGAAGACGACAAGAAGTTGGCACGAATCTATTCTGTGGATGGTTTGAAGTACTTCAGAGATTTGGTGAACGGTGAAAAGAGCCGTGCTACAACAGGTGAAACATTCAGTGGTTGGACAATATTCTTGGAAGCTAACCTTGATTTGAACAATGAACCTTGGACTCCGATAGGCTTGGATGCAGATAAACAGAATAAGTTCATGGGTACATTCGATGGTAAGGGCTATACTATCAGCAACCTGAAGGTAGAAACTGAAACTGGATATACAGCTGCAGGTTTCTTCGGAGCATTGAACGGTACTGCTAAGAACTTCACTATCGAGGGTGCTACCATCAAGCATATTACAACTGGTAATACATCAAATCAGACAACCAATGGTATTGCAGTTGTGGCTGGTTCTATCTACAATAAGGGTAACATCGAAAATGTAACCGTGAAGAATGCTACCGTAGAAGGTAACCGCTATGTAGGTGGTATCTCAGGTTATGTATATGGTAACATCAAGGATTGTACAGTAGATGGTATTACTCTGACCGCTACTCCGGATAATGAATCGGGTAGTTATGACAACGGTGACAAGGTAGGTGGTATTGCTGGTTATTGGGCTTGTGAAAACACGTATTTCATCAGCGGCAATGCTGTTAAGAATGCTTCTATCAAGGGTTATCGTGACTTGGGTGGTATCATTGGTAGTGGTATTGGTGGTGCTAAGAATGTAACCAACAATACCGTATCGAACACTACTATCGTAACCGACCAGGAAACAAATTCCTATGGAGCAAAGGATTACAATGTAGGCGCAATCATCGGTCGCACCAATGGTTCCGAAACTATCGATGAAAGCAATGTGGCTACCGATGTATTTGTTGCAGAAAAAGTTATATCAACTGCTGATGATTTGAGAGCTGCCATTAAGGATACTAAGATTAAGACTGTAGCTTTGGCGGATGGTGAGTATAAAGGCCTTTTCGAAATTAGCAAGAATTTTACTATTTGGGGTCTTAATGCAGGAAAAGCCAAGATTAATGGTATGGTATTTGCAAATAATGAAGCAACTCTTACATTGAAAAACCTTTCTTTGACTAATGATGACAATACTCTTATAGACAAAGATAAGCGTGGTAAAAATGGTAGTGTCCTTTGTGAATATCAAGCAAGTATAATCGCTGAAAATTGTACATTCGATGCTGTTTATGATTATATTGTATATATAAAGTCTAGTGATACAAATAATTATCATAAATTCATCAATTGTACATTCAAATGTAACGGTAAGCGTGCTATCCATTCAAAAACGAACATTACTGTAGACAATTGTACATTTGTAGATCAATACAGATATAGTCTCCAGCTTCGTGGTCAAGGTGATGTAACCACTGATACAAAGGTTGTCTTTACAAACAATACTGTAATTGATGCATGTAAAACATCCGGTAAGAGCTATGGTACATTTATCGAAATTTCTGCCAACCAACAGTTTAAGCATGTTCATTTCGAAGTAGATAACAATACAGGAAATTGGGGCTTCACTTATGATGATACAAACGCATATAGTGCAACTTACCTTTCTTCAGAAAACTTTGCTACATGCTATTTCGATGGAATCAATTTCCTTCCGGAAAGTTTGATGTTCTTGGGTGATACCGAAGCAGGAGACCCCGTTACTGTACAGTTGGTAGAAGATTTGAATGTAACTAGTGGTCAAACCATCCATACACAAAATGCCACTGGTGATATTACAATCAATGGTAATGGAAATACGATTGTATCAACTGCAGAATCTGCAGATGACTTTACTTGGGAAGGTAATATCCCGGCGATGTCAACTATCTTCTCTTCAGAAGATGGAAGTAAAGTTACTGTAAATGATTTGAAATTCAGCGGTACAATGTCTGCTTTGATGTTAGGGCATTATGTAGACAGTAAGTCTGATTGGTATAATACAGAACTGAATAATGTTGATGTTATTGACACCAAGGTAGTTTCATTCTCATCAAATATTTCACCTGCTGTATGTGTCTATGGTAAAGCAACATTGAACAATTGTAACATTTACGGTACAACTCTTTCCGAACTGGATACTGATCCGATGTATCCAGTTTATGATGTAGCGGTTGTTAACGATGCTGTCCTTACATTGAATCAATGTAAGATTGGTACTATCTATTCTTGGGCAAAGGCAAGAATCAATGTTGAAGCTGGTACTGAAGTTGAGTCTATTTATCCTTATTATAAGAGCATGAATACTAATACTAAGTATGGTATTGTGATAAAGGCTGGTGCTACAGTAAATGTTTTGAACCTTTCTGCTATTGATGCAAATAAGAAGATTAACATTACAATAGAAGATGGTGCTATAGTTAATAAGGTGATTGGTGCTAATGGTGTAGAATACAGCACTCTTGATGAATACATAAATGCTCATTAAAAAATCATAAATAATTGTAATATGTTAGGCAGCGGAAAGGGAGGTAATCCCAAATGTCTCCCTTTCCATTCTTTTATTACAAGAATAAGAAACCGTAATAACGGAATGCGAAACAAGGAGTATTAACCCTTAAAACATACATTTATGAAAAAACTATTTTATACCTTGTTTGCCCTTGCCGCATTGGCAATGACAAACACCTCCTGCTCCGACGAACTGGAGAACGGTGCTTCTGCCAATGGCAATGAAGTGGCCGTAAGCTTCAAGGTAGAGCTGGAGAATGCGGTGGGAAGCCGTGCCATAGGTGACGGTACAAATGCCAAATACTTGGCGTTCGCCGTGTACAAGGAAGCGGTAAACGATACCATCGATAACGAAGTGGAAGCATTGCGCCAGGATAACATTGAGGTGGATTCTGAAACCTTGACGGCTACTGTTACGACACGTTTGGTAAAGGGACAAACTTATAACTTCATTTTCTGGGCACAGAATGAGAAAACCAAAACCGGAACAGATGCGGCTCCTGTATATAAAGGAACTTATTATGACGTAAAGGATTTGAGAAACATCGAAGTGCTGTACGGTACAAACAATTCCATCGCTGCCAATGACGAAAAGCGTGATGCCTTCTATGCCGTGGAAAAGGAACTGAAGATTACAGGCCCGATAAACGAAACCATCACCTTGAAACGTCCGTTCGCACAAGTGAACGTAGGTACCAAGATTGGTTCACTGGCAGAGGCTGCAACTGCTGAAACGACCATTACACAATCGAAAATGGTTATCAAGGGTGTAGCCAGCAAACTGCATCCGTATAGCGGCAAGGTGAGCGAAGCAAAGGATGTGACATATACATTGGCCAACATCCCTGAGAGCAACCATACTGACCTTGTAGGTGATTTGAAGGATGTAAAAGATGTAGATTACGAATATCTCTCGATGAACTACATTCTGGTGAACGACCAAGACCCGGGTACTGCAAACAAGATTGACGGTACAAAGAAGGGACTGGTCAATGCAACCTTCGAAGTATGGGAAGCCAATGCAACAAAGGCTGTCAACACGTTCGAGATTCCGAACGTACCGGTACAGCGCAACTGGCGTACAAACATCATCGGTGACATCTTGAGCGAAACCGTAACATTCAACATCGTTATCGATCCGAAGTTTGATACAGACAAAAACGGCGAAGACCATAACTACGTACTTGCAGAAAAGTTGGAATATGCTGCTGTAAATGGTGGTGTAGTAACATTGCAGGATGACGTGACATTGGACGGTCCTATTGAAATCACCAACGATGTAAATATGGTTGTAAACTTGAACGGCAAGACAATCTCATTCAGCGGTGAGGAAGACAAGACATTGTATAATGCCATCTTCTGCGTGAAGAAGGGTACATTGACCATCAATGGTGAGGGTGGTATCATCGATGCCGGCTCAGGTTCAGCAGGTAACATTGCTGTATGGGCTGGTCGTGGCGATGCTACAAACGACGGTAAGGTAATCATTAATGGAGGACACTTCAAGAACGGTTCTGATTCAGAACTTATCTATGCAGCCAATAAGGGTATCATCGAAATCAATGGCGGTACATTCGAAGTTGGACAAGAAGATAAAATCAGCTTTGCAAGTCCTCAGTATGCAGTATTGAATCTTTATAGTAATGGTAAATTGGGTGCAGACATCATTGTGAAGGGTGGTACATTCGTTAACTTTGACCCTGCAAACAATGTTTCTGAAAATCCAAATGCCGGCTACCACAACAGTAACTTCGTGGCTGACGGTTATAAGTCGGTGAAGAGTGGTGAAAACTACGTAGTTTTACCTGATGATGCAACTGTTGTAGCTTATGATGCAAGCAAGACAGATGTTGAAAATGGTAAAATACTTAGAGCTGCTTTTGAAAGTGCAAAAGATGGTTCAGTTATAGCTCTTCATAACGGATTATATAGTATAAGTTCACAACTCAATATAACAGGACATTCTGTTACTGTTGTTGGTTTGGGGGACAATGCCAAGATTATAGCCACTGGTAATAACCAGAAAGCAATCTATATTACCGGAAATGATGGCCCAACCAAAGATATGAATGTTGTCATAAGTAATCTAGTTATAGAAGAAACAGTTGCTCAGAAATCCACCATTTGGATTCGTGAACATGTAAATGTAACTATGAACAATGTTAAATGTGAATCTGTAATTATTGACAATAATTACAACGAAAATGACATTGTAAATCTGGACCTCGTAGGTTGTAGCATCAATAAACTTACAGTTGATGCATCTCCATTCAACAACAATGGAATTAATACCTGGTCCAACCTGACTTATGATGAAACTTCTACTGTTAATGTTTATATTCAAAACGCAATCAATGATGAAGGTCTTAAACATATAACAATCAACGGGAAGACTCCAACAACAAGAGGACAACAATAAGCCTTAAAGAAACTCTATCATTCCTTGATAGATTATTTACATATAAGACGTTAGTTCAGATGCCTGCCGTTCGTGAGAATAGCAGGCATCACCTTTTTTGTCAGATTTTTCATCGAGGAACGCTTATTCTGCCGCAAAACAGTTATTTTTCCATTTGCGGCAAAATAACAAGCTACTATTTTGCCGCAAATAGATATTTTACTATATTTGTGGCAAAATAAGCTAGTTATGACAAACATAATCGGAAGAAAAAAGGAACAGGAAGAGCTTAACCGATTGTATCATTCCGGTAAAGCTGAGTTTGTTGTGGTCTACGGGAGAAGACGTGTAGGAAAAACATTTCTGATACGAGAGTTCTTCGACAGCAAGCTGGACTTCCATCACACAGGATTGTCGCCTTTGGAACTAGAAGGAAGCAAACTGCAGGAAAAACAGTTACAGAGCTTCTATTTCTCGTTGAAGCGGTTTGGGGCGGATGTCGACCGCCAACCGACCGATTGGTTGGAAGCCTTCGAAATGCTTATCACCTTGCTTGAGAAAAAAGGGAAAAACAAGCGTTTGGTTCTATTTATCGACGAAATGCCTTGGATGGACACTCCCCGTTCAGGATTCATTACCGCTTTTGAACATTTCTGGAACGGATGGGCTGCCGGTCAAAGTCATCTGATGCTGATTGTATGCGGTTCGGCTACCTCCTGGATTTCAGACAAGCTTATCCAAAACAAGGGCGGACTCTATGGCCGCACCACCTACGAAATCCACCTCTCACCTTTTACTCTTGGAGAATGTGAGGAATATTTCAAACACGAGCATATCGTGATGGATCGTTACGACCTCCTGCAGTGCTATATGATTATAGGAGGCATCCCCTATTATTTGTCATACATGCAGAAAGGATGCAGTTTGGCACAGAACATTGACCGTCTCTTTTTCCAAAAAGACGGAAAACTGAGGCAGGAATTTCATCGTCTATATGCCTCCCTGTTCAGCGACCCCGAAACCTATATCAAGGTCATAAAGTTCTTGGGACAGAAACGCGAAGGATATACCCGAGCCGAAATAGCCCAACACACAGGCGTCCCTTATGGAGGAGGACTGACCAAAATCTTGAAATCTCTGGAAGTAAGCGACTTCATCACTTCCTATATTTATTACGGACATTCATCGCGCGATGTCCACTATAAGCTGACAGACTTCTATACCCTCTTCTACCTTCGTTTCATCGACAGAAAAGACATTACCAACCCTCGTTTTTGGCAGGACAACCAGCTCTCCCCGTCGCTGAACGCGTGGCGCGGTTTCTCGTTCGAGGAAGTCTGTTTCGTTCATCAGGATAAAATCAAGCAAGCACTGGGCATCGCTTCCGTGCATACCGAAATATCTCCTTGGCGAAGCAGCTCCGAAGCTGCGGAACAAACACAGATAGATATGCTGATAGACCGCGCCGACCGCATTGTCAATGTGTGCGAGATGAAGTTCACGACCAGCGATTTCGTCATAGACCGCAAATGCGATGCCGAACTCCGGCGCAAACTGGACATCTTTGCCTCCGAAACCCGATGCCGCAAACCGCTTCATCCTACTCTTGTCACCACTTATGGCTTGACACAGAATGAGTATAGCGGGAGGATACAACGTGTGGTAACGATGGATGATTTGTTTTAAGTATGCAAATCGTGGAATGTGAAAAATATTCAGTTAAGATGCCTGCCGTTCGTGAGAATAGCAGGCATCGCCTTTTACACACAAAAAAAACAACTTATTCTTGTAAGATTCCTTCAAAAACAGTATTTTTGCAAAACTTCGGCCAGCCTGATAAAGGGAATGGCGGGAGTGATTTTACATAGAAGGACGTTTTCGTGCGTTAATCTCTGGCATTCGAATCTAGCAAATTCACAAAGAAAGAGATAAATGCAATAGAGGCGTTCACGAGGTATGTATATATACCAGCCGACGGAACGAACAGACCTGCGGGCCTGTTTGTTCTATGGCGTTATATATATCATATAGGCGTGGGCTGACCGAAGTTGTTTATCTTTTCTTGAGGGCATTGCTAGAGCCTGAATGTCGGGATAAGCGAAGTCAGGTTCCTACGCCTTTTTTGTATCATCCCAGATTAAAACCAAACAAATCTGCTGAATCCCAGGAACCTGTCAGCAAGCAATGCCAAGTAGCTATGCACATCGGGGAAGCTATCAGAAAGGAACTGGAAAGACAGGAAAAGACTGTTGTCTGGTTGGCCGAACAAATTCCGTGCCACCGGACGAACGTTTATCGCATATTCGAGAAAGACTCCATCGATACCCGCACACTGATGAGAATCTCCAATATACTGAAGCATGACTTCTTCGCTGACCATTCCTTTGAATTAAAGCAAAAAAAGAATGTAGTTGACATCGAGTGACAACTACATCCCTCATCACTTAATTACCCTTGCATATCCTTCCTTACGAGGCTTGGCTGGTGAAGGCTCACCATCCGGGTAGCCGAGCGACAAGGCACCGATACCTACCAAACCTTCGGGCAAGCCCCATTCACGCATCAGCTCCTTGCCTTCTTCGGTGGCGAACATCTCGCGCTCACGATGAATCCAACAACTTCCCAATCCTTGGGTATGGGCTGCAAGCATCATGTTCTCCAAAACCAAGCTGGCATCCTGAACTCCATTCGGAGCATCTTCCGGAACAAAAACCAGGACGTATGTAGGTGCATCATAATAAGGATTAGTGGTCACTCCCATCACTTCGGCATTCATCTTTGCCAAACGAGCTTTCAAAGCATCGTTCTGAACCGCTACAATGAAGGGGGATTGCAATCCCCGTGAAGTAGGTGCATAAGTTCCCGCTTCGAGTACAGCATTCAGTTGTTCATCGGTGATTTGGTCGGGTTTGTAACTGCGGCAGCTCCGACGGGTACGGATGATTTCCAAGAAATTTGTTTCCATATCTTTCATTATATAAACAATGTCATTCAGAGGAACGTAGTGACGAAGAATCTCGTATACATAAATAATGCACACGAGATTCTTCACTTCGTTCAGAATGACACGAATGTTGATTCTTAGTATTTATTAGTTATTTTCCGGACGAAGCTGACGAACTGTTACAGCAGTCTGCCACATTTCGCTTTCGCGGAGAGCCTTGAGTTCTTCTTCCAACTTTTCACGATAGTCGGGCTTCGAGTTGCTGTCGATAGAAATCTGGGCTTCGTTACCGCACTTCACGTTGGCATAGAGCTTTTCAACGACCGGCTTGATGGCATCGTGGAACGGACCCATCCAGTCCAGGGCACCACGCTGAGCGGTAGTCGAGCAGTTGGCATACATCCAGTCCATACCATTCTTGGCAAAGAGTGGCATCAACGACTGTGTAAGCTCTTCTACGGTTTCATTGAATGCTTCTGAAGGAGTGTGACCATTTTCACGCAACACTTCGTACTGAGCCAGAAGCAAGCCTTGGATAGCACCCATCAATGAGCCACGTTCGCCTGTCAAGTCTGAAGTAGCTTCGCGGATGAAAGTGGTTTCGAACAAGTAACCAGAACCGATACCGATACCGAGAGCGATGGTCTTTTCCCAAGCCTTGCCTGTTGCATCCTGATAGATGGCATACGATGAGTTCAAGCCACGGCCTTCGAGGAACATGGTACGGAGTGAAGTACCCGAACCCTTAGGAGCCACCATAATTACATCAATGTCTGCAGGAGGAACCACACCTGTACGGTCGTTCCAAGTAATAGCGAAACCATGTGAGAAATACAAAGCCTTGCCCGGAGTCAAATAAGGCTTGATGGTAGGCCATACAGACATCACAGCCGCATCGCTCAAGAGACACATCACGATAGTTGCCTTTTCGCAAGCTTCTTCGATGCCGAAGAGTGTTTCACCCGGTACCCAACCGTCAGCGATTGCCTTTTCGTATGTCTTACCTTGACGCTGTCCAACAATGACATTGAATCCGTTATCGCGGAGGTTCAATGACTGGCCAGGACCTTGTACACCGTAACCGATGACAGCGATGGTTTCATTTTTCAATACTTCACGTGCTTTTTCCAATGGAAATTCTTCGCGGGTCATTACATTTTCAATAACACCGCCAAAATTCATTTGTGCCATATTTATTTGTTTTTAAATTGTTGTTAATTCTTATTTAAATACCACTTTGCTTCGAACCACCACTTCCTGGTTGTTCTTCTTTACTTCTATGTCGAATTCGTTTTCCCCTTTCTCTTCGAGGTAGAAGCTGAGGGTGTCACCATAATAGCTTTCGGCCACATAAGCCATCTCGAAACGTTTGATGCTCTTTTCCTTAAATGTATCTATCGGGAAAAGGTTTAGAATATGCTCTATGTATTTAATGCTATTCACGTGACCATTGATGTCGATGTCGCTATATTTCGTCACATATTCGGCGACCGGAGTTTGTTGAGTTACCTTGATACGGCCTGGTTTGGCTATGGGACACTCCTTGTCGCAAACATAATCCGTGATGCTTCCGCTATGCAAGGTCAGCAAGTCAGCTGGTTTACGAGTTTCAAGACTAATCATCGCCCATACCGAACGGGCATATCCCACCGGCTTGCCCTCTTTGTCGAGGACAGCAAAGTTACGGTCGGTAAAGAGACGATAGACATTCTCTACCCATGTCTCGATGCTGAAAGTCTCATATTGACGGGGCATATCTTCCAGTTCGATGGCCAGACGGGACAATACCCATGTGTAATGATTGTCGTTCAGCTCGGCGATACCAAAGCCACGGTCAGCAGCATGAAAGCCTGCACAGTTGAGCAGATGGTTACCCAACACACCCATCGTGAGGCGACCGGTGAAATCAACGTGGAAAGGCTCGGCCACGAAGTTGTAAGTTCCTATCTTATTGTTGTCCATTTATCCCTCCTTCTGTTTTCTGTATTTCTTTTCGCGATAATCGAGGTACTCATTTACTCGCTCAAAATTACTCTTGGTAATTGCCACACGACCGGACCGAACGAACTGAAGTACACAGCCCAACTCGCTGAGCTCTTCGTACAGGCCGGTAATGTCCTCACTCATCCCGTTCTTCTCCACGATGGAATAGACTGGATTCACCTCCACGATGCGGGCGTTGTGCCGACGGATGACCTTCGAAGCCATCGGGTTGCTCTGGAACTCGGGAGTGGAGAGCTTGTAAAGGGCTATTTCATGCTGATAGATTTCATCGTCCACAAAATAATTGGCCTGAAGCACATCGATTTTCTTCTCGATTTGCTTCACCACTTTTTCGATGGTCTCTGCATCAGTCCATGCCGTAATGGTGTACTTGTGTACGCCCTGAATGGACGAAGCCGATACATTCAGGCTCTCGATGTTTATCTGTCTGCGGGTGAAGACCGCCGTCACTTGGTTCAGCAAACCGGCGATGTTCTCCGAGTGTACGATAATGGTATATAATGTCTTTTCCATAACTTTCATTTAACATTCCAACAACATTTCGTTCACCGTGCCGCCCGGAGGGGTCATCGGCATCACGTTTCCTTCTTCGATGACGCAAGCTTCGAGCAGGAACGGACCATCGGCAGCAAGCATCTCACGGATGGCTTCCTTCAGTTCGCTCCGTTCGATGACACGGCGCGATGGGATGCCGTAGGCCGAAGCTATCTGCATATAGTCAGGATTCATCATCGGAGTGAACGAGTACCGGTGACCGAAGAACATGGCCTGCCATTGACGAACATTGCCCAGGTAATTATTGTTCATCAGTATCATCTTCACCGGCGAACGTTGCTCCATGATGGTACCCAATTCCTGCAAATTCATCTGCAAACCGCCATCGCCCATAAAGACACAGACCGTACGGTCGGGACGACCAAAGGTAGCACCGATAGCAGCAGGAAGACCGAAGCCCATAGTTCCCAAACCGCCCGAAGTCACGATGCTTCGGTTCTTGGTATAACGGAAATAGCGGGCAGCCATCATCTGGTTCTGACCGACATCGGTCACCAATATGGCTTCGTGATTCGTTGCATCGCTCACGGCACGCACGACCTCACCCATATTCAGCGGACCTTCTTTCGGATAGACCTCTTTCTCGATAACATGCGCATATTCTTTCTGTTCATATTCATCAAAGCTTTCTATCCATTCGGTATGTTTGTTCTCACGCACCAGCTTGGTCAGTTCAACCAAGGTTTCCTTGCAATCGCCCAATACAGCCACATCCACCTTCACATTCTTGTTGATTTCCGACGGGTCGATATCCATGTGGATGATTTTCGCTTGCTTGGCGTATGTATTCAGATTGCCAGTTACACGGTCGTCGAAACGCATACCCACGGCAATGAGCACATCGCACTCATTGGTCTTGACATTCGGTCCGAGATTACCATGCATACCGAGCATACCTTTATTCAACGGATGAGCCGAAGGGATGGCCGAGAGGCCGAGCAATGTACGTCCGCAAGGAATGTCCGCCTTTTCCAAGAATGCCTGCAATTCCTTCTGGGCATTTCCCAATTCGACACCTTGTCCGACCAACACGAAAGGCTTCTGTGCCGCATTTATCAAATCGGCCGCATGCTGAAGCTCCACACGATCGGTATCGGGAATGGGGTCGTAGCTACGGATAAAGTCGAGCGTCACCGGTTCATAGTCCACCATCTCCGTCTGCGCGTTCTTCGTGAAGTCAAGCACCACGGGACCCGGTCGTCCGCTCTTGGCGATATAAAAAGCGCGAGCCACCGCCCAGGCCACATCTTCCGCCCGGCGAATCTGATAGCTCCACTTGCTGATGGGCTGGGTCACACCTACCAAATCGACCTCCTGAAAGGCATCCGTACCCAACAGTGACACCGGTGTTTGGCCGGCAATCACCACGATGGGCGTACTGTCTATCATCGCATCCGCCACACCGGTGATGGTGTTCGTTGCCCCTGGGCCGCTGGTCACCAAGCACACACCCACTTCTCCCGAAACACGGGCAAAACCTTGCGCCGCATGGGCAGCTCCTTGCTCGTGACGAACGAGAATGTGGTTCAACTTGTCGCGATGTCCATACAACGCATCGAAAGTCGGCATAATGCTACCACCCGGATATCCGAAAAGGGTCTTCACCCCCATATGTTCCAACGAACGCATCAGCGCTTCCGCTCCTGTTATTCTTTCTTTCATATTCAATTAAGAATGATGAATGAAGAATGAAGAATTTATTTTATGACAAACGACATTCACCATTCTTCATGATTAGTTCTTCATTTAAATGATTCTCACTCCACCTTTATCCGCCGAACTTACCATGCTGGCATAGGCACGAAGGCTCTTCGATACCACCCGATTACGGGTCACCGGAGTCATTGGGCGAGCGGCCAATTCTTCGTCGCTCAACCTCACATTGATGCTACGGTTAGGTATGTCTATTTCAATGATGTCTCCATCTACAATCTTTCCGATGTTACCACCTGCGGCAGCTTCCGGTGAAATGTGTCCGATGCTCAAGCCTGATGTACCTCCACTGAAACGTCCATCGGTGATGAGGGCACATTCCTTGCCGAGATGCTTGCTCTTGATATACGAAGTGGGGTAAAGCATTTCCTGCATACCCGGGCCACCTTTAGGACCTTCGTGAGTGATGACCACTACATCTCCACTTACTACCTTTCCACCGAGGATACCATCACAAGCTGCTTCTTGAGAATCGAACACCTTGGCAGGGCCTGAGAACTTCCAGATGCTTTCGTCCACACCGGCGGTCTTCACCACACAACCATCCTGAGCGATGTTTCCCTTCAATACGGCCAAGCCACCATCCTTGCTATAAGCATGCTCCAAGTCGCGGATGCATCCGTTTGAGCGATCGGTGTCCAAAGCTTGGTAATAAGTATTCTGAGAGCCAAGTTCGATGTTGAACTTGTTGGCCGGAGCACTGGTGTAGATACGCCAAGCCTCGGCACCCACTTCTACCTTATTTATATTATATTTGTCAATCGCCTCAGCCAATGTCAATCCATCGACACGAGCTACCGACGTATCCAACAAACCACCCTTCGAGAGTTCTCCCAAGATATTCAAGATGCCACCGGCACGGTTCACATCCTGGATGTGATACTTTTGGGTGTTCGGTGCCACCTTGCAAAGACAAGAAACCCGACGCGAGAGCATGTCGATGTCGTCCATCGTGAAATCCACCTCCGCCTCATGGGCAATGGCCAGCAAATGAAGCACCGTATTGGTAGAGCCTCCCATGGCAATGTCCAATGTCATGGCATTGAGGAACGCTTCGCGGGTAGCAATACTTTTCGGCAATACGCTTTCATCGCCTTCTTCATAATACTTGTAGGCATTCTTCACGATGAGAGCAGCCGCATCCTTGAAGAGTTGTGCACGATTGGCATGAGTAGCAAGGATGGTTCCATTACCCGGCAATGCCAAGCCTATCGCTTCGTTCAAGCAGTTCATTGAGTTGGCGGTGAACATACCCGAGCAACATCCGCATCCCGGACAAGCATGGTTCTCTATTTGAGCCACATCCTCATCACTTACCGATGCGTCAGCACTCTTAATCATGGCATCAATCAAGTCGAGGTGCTGACCGTTCCATTCACCCGCTTCCATCGGGCCACCCGATACGAATACGGTAGGGATATTCAGCCTCATCGCCGCCATCAGCATCCCCGGGGTAATCTTGTCGCAGTTCGAGATGCACACCAACGCATCGGCCTTGTGGGCATTCACCATATACTCCACCGAGTCGGCAATGATGTCTCGGCTGGGCAGCGAATAGAGCATCCCGTCGTGCCCCATCGCAATGCCGTCATCCACGGCAATGGTGTTGAACTCGGCTGCAAAGCATCCGAGCTTTTCAATCTCGGCCTTCACCACCTGCCCTATCTCATGCAGATGGGTATGTCCGGGGACAAACTGTGTGAACGAATTGGCGATGGCAATGATGGGTTTCCCTATCATTTCGCGCTTCATACCGTTGGCCACCCAAAGGGCTCTTGCCCCCGCCATACGGCGGCCCTGTGTGCTGAATGCACTTCGCAATGGATGTTTCATATCTGCAATCTTTTTACGTTTCAATTAAAAAGCCTCTCCCACCGTTATAGTGAGAAAGGCTTCCGAATGACATTCACATTCATCTACTAATCCATACAACCTTTCTCACCTCTTGATGTGACCACCACGACGCGAATGACTTGCAAGTTGATTAGATTAATAGCGTTCATATTCTCTCTTAAAATGTTTAACAAGTGCAAAGGTATATCGTTTTTCTAAATTAGCAAACAAAATAACACATTTTTTTCTCGGAAATTATATTTTGTCAGAAAATCACCGTTTTCAAGAACAGATGATAAGATTTTATTCTCACCCTCATAAATTGTGGCTTGTTTTCATTATTATTTGTATCTTTGCACCGCGAAAATAACTTCAAAAACAGATAAAAGAATGGAAAACAAGTACATTACCGTGGCATACAAGCTGTATGTCGAAGAAAACGGAAAGCCGGAATTGGTGGAAGAAGCAACAGCTGAACATCCTTTCCTGTTCATCTCGGGCTTGGGTACTGCCCTCGAACGCTTCGAGAACGAAATCACTCCGCTTGCCGAAGGTGACAAGTTCGAGTTCGTCATCCCTTGCGCCGAAGCCTACGGCGAATACATGCCGGAAGGTGTACGCACCGTATCGAAGGATATGTTCAAGATTGACGGCAAGTTTGACGACGAACACATCTTCCCGGGTGCCATCATCCCCTTGCAGGACAATGAAGGCCATCACTTCTATGCCACCGTGGGCGAAATAACCGCTACTACTGTGACTGTCGATTTGAACCACCCTCATGCAGGCAAGGACTTGACTTTCATCGGCCAAGTTGTAACTTCACGCCCTGCTACCAACGAAGAAATCCAGAAGACACTGAACATGCTGAGCGGCGAATGCGGATGCGGAAGCTGCGGCGGTGACTGCGGAGGCGGTTGTGGCGACGGATGCGGCGAAGGTTGCGGCGGTTGCCATTGATTCCTGACGACATTTTCTTGAAAACGCCTTCACGTTTAAAGCAAAACGCGAAGGCGTTTTTATTTTTCGCGAAGGCGAATTTTCATTCCGCCGTCACATATATCTGATAAGCCGTATCTTCGAACACAGGCGTAAGCGAAAGATAGCCTTCCTTTATCTTCCCATCCTGAAGGCAAAGAGGATGCTTGCACTTCATCTCCTCGTGGAAAAGCAAGGCATCGCCCCGACGGGGATAATACTCGATGACATACCTTCCACAGACATCGGGACACATATAACGGTCGAAGAACAGGCGAGCCACCACCCCCATATTCATCCGCAGGTTCACCTCCACACAAGGATGAACGGCATACCCTTCATCCACCCGACAAACCATCATATCCACTCCCAAATATCCTTGATAAACACCTCCGATGAGCAAGGACAATTCCGCTTCAATCCGCCTACGGATTTCCAACAAGACCTCACGGGAGACATACCCCGAAAGCCTCTTCTCGATAGCCTCGTCCGATGCCAGCCAATTTTCCTTATAGATTCCACGGACATCGGCCTCGAAATGCGAATAGCCCGCAAACTTCACCCCGCCATCGGCCGAAGACAGAAACTCCATCGCAAAATCTTCCACCTTATTATAATAAGGCTCGCACACCACACCTCCCTGCGAGGCAATGATGCGTCGTGCCCACCCCTTCAGATTATCGTCGGGTTGTCCCGACAAAGGTTGGATGCCCTTTCCGCTTCCGCTCCACGGAGCCTTCAGCAACACCTTATTATATATAGGAACAAAACCACCGATTTCATCCACGGAGGTGAGCCAAAAAGATTCGCCCACGGTATTTCCCATCCGCAACTTGGGCAACAAATCCACGGCCGTCCTTCTTCCGGAAAGCCGACGGACGGACTCCATATCGATATGAACGTGGAAAGCATCCGCCATCCGATGCAACAAGGCAGGACTCCACCCCCAAGGCATCACCTCGAAACCATCCCCGGACATCTCCGTCACCCCCTGTACAGGCAAGGCGAAACGACATTCTTTCGCCATCCATTCCAACTGACGAACATCCGCCAGGAGCACACGGCTCCCCGCCTCGGCATACCAAGCCGGAAGCGTAGCCAAGTCGGCCGCCATTTTCTTGGCACTGGCCGGCGCCATATAATAAGGGCTGCCCGAAGCTAACGCCATATCGTTCTCGGGATTGAAAATATAGAGCTTTTTCTTCATATCTGCAAAGGTAGGGATTTTTTTCAGAATGTCATATCTTATTCTATTTGTCATCCAGAACGGAGGAGAATTTTCAACCATCAAAAAAAGAAGAAAAACAGCACATTTTGCCAACTCGACTTTGCAATTTGGAGAAGTATTACTAACTTTGTGGCCAATAAATGCAATATCTAATGGAATCATTTTATCGGACACACCGCTATTTGATAGAGCACACAGACGCTCCTATCCGCCGTGGCCTGATGGACGAAATAAACTGGAACGACCGGCTTATCGGCATCAAAGGCACTCGCGGTGTAGGTAAGACGACCTTCCTGTTGCAATATGCCAAGGAGAAATTCGGAACAGACCGCTCCTGTCTTTATCTGAATATGAACAACTTATACTTCTCGCAACACCGCCTGGCGGATTTTGCGGAGAAGTTTGTGAAAGACGGAGGACGCGTGTTGCTCATCGACCAAGTGTTCAAGTACGATGGATGGAGCCACGAACTGCGCGAATGTTACGACAACTATCCGGAGCTAAGAATCGTGTTCACCGGTTCGTCCGTAATGCGCCTGAATGAAGAAAACCCCGAGCTGGACGGCATCACGAAAGTGTATTACCTCCGCGGGCTTTCCTTCCGCGAATACCTGAACCTGAAAAGCGGCAACCACTTCAAGGCGTACACTCTGGAAGAGATATTGAAGAACCATCGGGAAATAGCACAGAACATCTTGAAAGACGTACATCCGATGAGTCATTTTCAAGACTATCTGCACCACGGATTCTATCCGTTCTTCCTCGAGAAACGCAATTTTTCCGAAAATTTATTGAAAACCATGAACATGATGATAGAAGTAGATATACTTCTTATCAAACAAATTGAGCAAAAATATTTATCGAAAATAAAAAAATTACTATATTTGTTGGCTGTTGACGGACCGGGTGCCCCGAACGTCAGCCAACTGGCCACGGAGATACAGACTTCGCGGGCCACGGTGATGAACTACATCAAGTATCTGGCGGACTCACGCCTCATCAACATGGTCTATCCCAAGGGCGAGGAATTCCCCAAGAAACCGGCCAAGCTGATGATGCACAACTCGAACCTGATGTATGCCGTCTATCCCGTGAAGGTGAACCAGCAGGATGTCCTCGACACGTTCTTCATGAACACCATGTACAAGGACCACAAACTGTACATGGGCGACAAGGGCAGCTCCTTCCTGGTGGACGAGGGCTTGCGCTTCCGGGTATGCCCCGAGAACTGCAAAATAAAGAACAACCCCGAGGTGTACTATGCCATGCACCGCAAGGAACTGGGTGAAGGAAACCTTATCCCGTTGTGGTTGTTCGGTTTTTTATATTGAGAACAAATAGTATTAACTAACATAATAAGTAAACATTATGGCTAAAGAAAAAAAATTCATCACATGTGATGGTAACCAGGCAGCTGCACATATCTCGTATATGTTCTCTGAAGTAGCAGCTATCTATCCTATCACTCCATCATCCACTATGGCTGAATATGTGGACGAATGGGCAGCTCAGGGCCGCAAGAACATCTTCGGCGAAACAGTTTTGGTACAGGAAATGCAGTCGGAAGGCGGTGCGGCAGGTGCCGTTCACGGTTCTTTGCAGGCAGGTGCCTTGACTTCTACTTACACAGCTTCTCAGGGTCTGTTGTTGATGATCCCAAATATGTACAAAATCGCAGGTGAATTCTTGCCTTGCGTATTCCA
>JAFQBF010000076.1 GCA_017416735.1 Bacteroidaceae bacterium
GGCTTCTTTTTCACCTACGATGAGCAAATATGGGATATGCTTCAACTCGTTGTCACGAATCTTGCGACCAATCTTTTCGTTACGGTCATCCACGATGGCACGGACATCCTGGCTGTCGAGGTAAGCTCTCACTTCTTCTGCGTACGCATTGTACTTTTCAGAAATCGGGAGAATCACCACCTGGTCAGGAGTCAACCACAACGGGAACTTACCGCCAGTGTGTTCAATCAACACGGCACAGAAACGTTCCATTGAACCGAACGGCGCACGGTGAATCATCACCGGACGGTGCTTCAAGTTGTCAGAACCCATATATTCAAGTTCGAAACGTTCCGGCAAGTTATAGTCCACCTGGATAGTACCCAACTGCCAACGACGGCCGATGGCATCCTTCACCATAAAGTCAAGCTTAGGACCATAGAATGCAGCTTCGCCATATTCCACCTTTGCCTTCAAGCCCTTTTCTTCGCAAGCTTCCACGATGGCACGTTCAGCACGTTCCCAGTTTTCATCGCTACCGATGTACTTGGCACGGTTCTCCTTGTCGCGAAGAGAAATCTGAGCTTCGAAGTTTTCAAAGTTCAATGCACGGAAGATGATGAAGATGATGTCCATTACTCGGAGGAATTCATCCTTCACCTGATCCGGACGACAGAAGATGTGCGCATCGTCCTGAGTGAAGCTACGTACACGTGTCAATCCGTGAAGCTCACCGCTCTGTTCATAACGATATACGGTACCAAACTCAGCCAAACGGACAGGCAAATCCTTGTATGAGCGTGGCTTGTGCTTGTAAATCTCACAGTGGTGAGGACAGTTCATCGGCTTCAACAAGTATTCTTCGTTTTCTTCCGGAGTATGAATTGGCTGGAACGAGTCCTTGCCATACTTGGCATAGTGACCCGAAGTTACCCACAATTCCTTGTTACCGATATGCGGAGTCATCACCTGCTGATAACCGAAACGCTTCTGGATGCGCTTCAGGAAGTCTTCCAATCGGAGACGGAGGGCAGTACCCTTCGGCAACCACATCGGCAAGCCCTTACCTACGGTTTCAGAGAACATGAAGAGTTCCATTTCCTTACCAATCTTGCGGTGGTCGCGCTTCTTGGCTTCTTCCAACAGGGCCAAGTATTCGTCCAGCATCTTCTTCTTCGGGAAAGAAATACCATAGATACGTGTCAACTGCTTGCGGTCTTCCTGACCTCTCCAATAGGCACCGGCTACCGATGTCAGCTTGATGGCCTTGATTGGTGCAGTGCTAATCAAGTGAGGGCCACGGCAAAGGTCAGTAAATGCACCTTGTGTATAGGTAGTGATGGTACCGTCTTCAAGTTCAGAAATCAACTCGCACTTGTAGGTTTCGCCACGGTCGCCGAACATCTTCAACGCATCTGCCTTGGAGATTTCTTGACGAACGAGCACTTCCTTCTTGGCAGCCAATTCCATCATTTTCTTTTCAATAGCCGGCAGGTCGCCTTCCTTGATAGTTGCTTCACCCGGATCCACATCGTAGTAGAATCCGTTTTCGATGGCAGGACCGATACCGAACTGGATGCCCGGATAGAGTTCCTGCAAGGCTTCGGCCAACAAGTGCGCACTTGTATGCCAATAAGCATGCTTACCTTCTGCGTCGTCCCACTTGTAGAGCACGATATTGGCATCTTCGTTGATAGGACGAGACAAATCCATTGTTTCACCGTTCACGCCACAAGCGAGCACGTCTTGTGCCAAACGCGAACTGATGCTTTCTGCAATCTGCAGACCAGTTACTCCTTCGTTATATTCACGAACGGAGCCGTCAGGGAATGTAATCTTTATCATAGTTTTTCTATTTATTCTTTTTTCAAGGCTGCAAAAATAGCTAAATCTTTTGGAATTCAAGCTCTTTTTAGCCGAAAAATGTTACTCTATACGCTCCGTAAAGCGTTTGATAATATTGTATGCCGAATACAAGCCCAACTCCCCGGCCTTACTCAAGTCTTGCACACCTTGACGGTTGTTGCCTAAAAAGATATGAGTCAAGCCGCGGTTGTAATAAGCCTCGGCCAGGTTAGGGTCAAGTTCCAAGGCACGGTCATAATCCACAATGGCCGCCCGATAGTCCTTCAGGGCCGCCAGGACATTACCTCTATTATAATAGGCGAACACAAAATCGGGCGCCAGTTCAATGACCTTGTCCAAATCACGCTTCACCAGTTCGTGGTCAGAAACGTTCATTGCCCGTACAGCCTCCTCCTTGGTCTTCTTGTCATAATCCTGCATCACCCGTTGATACTCCATTTGCTTGTAACGTACCACCGCACGATTGAAGTACGACAAGAAGAAATTCGGTTGTTCCTTGATAGCTTCAGTCAAGTCCACCAAAGCATTGTCCAAATCCTGCACCAAATAGAAGTCGATTGCACGTGCAAAACGTTTGTGTACATTGTCCGGTTCAGCCATGATAGCACTTGTCTGTTCGTCAATGGACGCAAAATGCTTCTTGGCCTGTTCTTCCGTCAAGGCAGCCTCATCATTCGTTATCAGCAGATTTTCCGGATAGGTATGACGGGCATTCAACTCATCGATATACTTATAATAATAGATTTGGCGTCTGACCTCATTACGTTTTTCGTAATACGTGAGCACGAACATCGGCTGAGGTGTAATGGTTACGTTACGGTCCTGTACACGACCCCGATAATCGTTCTTGTACTTTTCTTCCATGCCGTCATTGTCCGACACCACAATCTTGCGATAGTTGTTCATGTTCTTGTCGGACTTCTTTCTGGTTTTCTCCTTGTTGTCAGCCTGCTGCTTTTTCACCCCATTCTGTATGTCCAACTGTGCTTTGAGCACCACAAGTTCGTCCGCCTCGGCCCCTCTCCGGTCGCCCAGTTTCTTTCGGGCAGCACTTCGATACTGATAGCCCGCCAAGAAATTAGGATATTCTTCAAGCACCGTCGTATAATCCTTGATGGCGCCACGCAAGTCTCCCGTCTGGTCAAGCAGCAAAGCACGGTTAAAGATGGCCATCATATTGTCCGGCTCCATCTCGACCACAAAATTAAAGTCTTCGATTGCCCGGTTATCATCCCCTACCTGCGCACGGAGCAAGCCACGGTTATAGTGGCCGATGAAGTTGTTCGGGTCCATATCGAGCGCCAGGTCATAGTCCGACATTGCGCCACGAAGATTGTTCTGGTGATAACGTGAAAGGGCACGGTTGATGAACAAGCCCGGATTGCGTACAGACAAATGAATGGCTCTATCCAGATCCGTTTCCGCATCCTTGTATTTTTCCCTCATCAGATGTAGCATAGCCCGTGAAGACCAGATGTCCGGGTCGTAACGGTCTATTTCAAGGGCCCGGTTGAAATCCTTTTCCGCCATCAAAGTATCTTTCTGCTTCAAGTCCACCTCCCCACGCATCAAATATGCCTTAGTGTATTTGGGAGCGATGGTAATCAGCCGGTCAAGGTCCCTTTTGGCACCCTCGTAATCATCCTGTCGGATACGGCACAAAGCCAAGTTATGCCAGAGCGTGATATTTTCCGGATCAAGTTCCAACGCCTTTTCATAATCCTTCACGGCATCGTCGAACTTGTTCTGCTGGATACGCGCCAATCCACGCACTTGATAGGCATTCACCACAAAAGGATTCCGCTCGATGGCTTCCGTACAATCACTCTCGGCACCCGGAAAATCATCCAGATTAATCTTGGCTACCCCACGGAAGAAGTAAGGGTCGGCCAGATAAGGTTTCGCTCCGATTACCTGATTGAAATACTGGATGGAAAGCACATAGTCTTCAAAATAAAGCGCATTGCGCCCTATCATCATTACACGATCCGTATTGATCTGCGCCCACCCCAAAAGCGGACACATCACCCACAACACCAGATATGTTAACCGAAGCTTCATTTACTTGACGGTCTTGGTTCTATAAGAGCAGCGCACATTGCCTTTCAGCATATTGTTCAACTTGCCCTTAATCATCTGCTTGCGGAGTGTAGAGAGGTGGTCGATGAACATCTTTCCTTCCAAATGGTCGAACTCATGCTGCATGCAGCGTGCTTCGAAACCGTCCACCCATTCATCGTGTTCCTTCAAGTCTGCATCCAGGTATTTCACACGTATTTTGGTCGGTCTCTTCACCGGTTCGTGGATGCCCGGCAAGCTGAGGCAACCTTCCTCCATGGTATCCGTTTCGTCATTGGTTTCAATGATATGCGGATTGATGAACGCACGTCGGTATCCCTTGTATTCCGGATAATCGTCGGACATGATGTCGAGGTCAATCACCACCACACGGATAGGCAAGCCTATCTGCGGAGCGGCCAATCCACATCCGTCGGCACGATCCATCGTTTCAAACATATTCTCTATCAACTCCTTCAAATTCGGATAATCGGGAGTAATGTCTTCCGCTTCCTTGCGCAATACGGGTTGTCCGTATATATAAACCGGTAAAATCATCTTTATCTCTAAAATTTAAATTGATATTTCTTCGACTCCAAGTACGATTGCAGAATGATGGTCGCGCTGATTTCGTCCACCAAAGCCTTGTCTTGGCGTGCTTTCTTCTTCAGCCCGCCATCCAGCATGGCCTGATGTGCCAGCACCGAGGTAAAACGTTCGTCCACCATTTCGACAGGGATTTGTGGAAGTTTCTTCTTCAGCAGATTGACGAAAGGTGTGATTCGTTTCATGTTTTCCGAATCCTCGTTGTTCATCTGCTTGGGATGCCCCACCACGATACGCTCCACCGGTTCCTTCGCCACATAATTCAGCAGAAAGTCCATCAGTTCATGCGTAGGCACGGTGGTCAGTCCGTTTGCAATGATTTGCAAAACGTCCGTCACGGCTATACCCGTGCGCTTCTTTCCGTAGTCTATTGCCAATATTCTGCCCATACAAGCGGCAAAGTTACGAATTTCTTTCCACCTTATTATATTATAAGAGATAAAAAAACAAAAAAAAGAGGGATTATATTTTTCCTTCCATCGATACTACCGACGTAGCTTCACTTCTTCCCTCATTTGCCGGATGGCCGCCGATCCACCTTCGCATCCTTTTCCTGCACCATCTTCACCGCCCATTCCAGCTTCTCTTGCGGGAAGATTTCGGGATGCTCAGCATACAGCTTCGCCAACATAAAACATTCAACTTCAGTTTCTAATAAATTTTAAAATTATCTACAACTCATTTTGAAACAATATCCGCCTTTACGACCCTCACGGTATCCTCTTCCATAGGCCTATACGGAATAAATAAAAATCCATCCTTTGTCGGACATACTCCATTAATATCGTTTATCGGATATGTCTTTTCACATAAGACATTAAAATTTCGGTCGTATATAATTACTACGCGTTTACCTTTATCTATATCAGGATCTATGTTATAAAAACGAGAAAACATATTTACTCCTGAATGAAAATACAAAGGTCCATAGTAAGGAGTAGAACGACGAAGTTCATTCAATTGCTCATAATCATCATGTTTTTCTACCGGATATGGGAAATCTGACGCTACTGATGGAGAAATATCCATTTCTTTCAGAAAATCACCATTTACTGCATCATACATATAGACCTTATGATCTACAGGGTATGTAACATACAACGTATCATGGAGCAACAATTGATAAGGGTGTTGCATATCATAATAATACCCTCCAATGCCCTTATATTTAAGGACTCCTTCATATGGAGCCATAAATTGAACCCATTCCTTCTTCTCCAAATCATATACCCCGTGTCTATTTACATCCGGTCTTCCCGAAAAATCTGTAGAAGAACCTGGAGACAAAACAAACCATACTTTATTGCCATCGACATTCAACCCCTGCAATCTGGAACATTCGGAAATCCCAAATCCTTCTTCATTCAATATTTTTTCTTGTACAGATAATATTTCAAAATCCTCTTTAAACCATTTATTCAGGACTTTCCCTTTTCCATCAACCAACAATACTCCAGGTTGAGGATACATCGATACAAAAATAGAATCTTTCGTAAGGACTTTATACATACCTATTTGTTTCGTGAATGTTAGATTAGGATCCAATTCAAACATTCCGTCAAACCGTCCCGATGAAAGATTGAAACAATAAAGTTGTGCGCCCTCAATTGCAGAAGAACAATAAAGGAGAGAGTCATTGTATAAATGGAAATTACAAAACATATTATAAGAGACAACCGGAAGGGCTATATCTACTGTGTCCGCAACTATTAAGTTCATACTATTCTTACGCAAGCCTTGATAATCAGGAGACAAATAATCCTCTAAATTTGCCACTCGGCCATTGCTGCAAGATAGGACAAAAAGAGACAGCAGCATATAAACAAGAAATCCGAAACAACGCATACTTCTTAGTTTGAAAAAAGTAAAACTTTATTATAATTCAAAAAATCACAAGTATCATTAGCCACCTGTTCGGAAACAACCAATCCTGTAGATGTTGGTAAATAAGTATTGACTCCCAACCCACCATTTACAAATTTTGTTTCACCTATTATATTAAAGGCAACAGACTAAGTTCTCCAACCTTTTGACACAACCAACGAATATTTTATTATTTAACATTCAAATCCAAATTGGCGACATAAACATAATCATCATCCGGAGACAAAAAAAGTAGTCTTTGACGTGGTCTATCCAACAACATATGTTGGGCAGCTATACCAAGTTTCAACAAGCATACGGGATTCCCTTGATAATCATACACTTCAACCTCTGTCGCATTACGTTTACTTTTAGTTTGACGTTTGTGTGAAAGCAAAAAGATATATTTGTCCGTACATTCCACATCACCATAATAAAACCCATTCGAACTATCTGTATAATCGTCACCCTGACATATTTGCACGCTATTTATGGTATCACCTTTTAACTGAAGAACTGTATATTCGTCTCTATACAAATGGGCCAATACCACCTTGTCATCCGCTGCAAAATTCCAAAAGAACTCATGTTGCTGTAAAGCTTGTCCCTTGTTACTTTCATCCAAATAACGAATGGAATCCTTCGTTAAACCAGCCTCAACATCATAAAGTTTCCATGAAACCTCTCTGGGAAAGAAATTCATATAACCTATCAACGGATATTTATATATTTGCATATCCGACACATTATCGAAGTTTTTACAAGAAGCCAATCTTGTTACTTCCTGATTTTTCATTCGATAAAAACCTCTCTTATTACTACTATCCATTATAAATAAGCCGCCATCAGGCATTGTAGTCATCCGAGGAAAAAGCCATTCATTAGGTCCTTGCCCTTTTCTACCGCAAGAGTCAACCAATGAAAAGTCCGACAATCTAAATGTATAGAAAAAATACTCTGTATCCGTACTTCTAAAATACAACAAGCTATCGTCCAGACACCAACCCATCATTTCAACAACCGCCGGCAATTCCACCTGTGTACACGTTAAATTCAATGATTTGGGGAAATCAACTGATTTATAAAGAATTTCACTTCCCGTTTTTTCAGAAACTGTACATGCCTGAAAAAGTACGAGTAATAAAAAACATAGAATAAAAGAAAGTTTTTTCATAATATTATTTCTTGTTCGTTCACAATCTTAAATGCAAAGATACAAAAAACAAACGAAACCACATATATTTAGAATGAAAAGTTGAAAATCTTCTTCAGGAAGTTCAGACCCACTAAGCATCAGGTAGTTACAATGAACTTCCGTGCTGAAGTTCCTGTATGACGATGTTTTTTGGCGGTAAGCGTCTCCACGATTCTATATTGTCGATTATTTCCGTTTCTTCTACCTTTGCTTCTCTTAATTTAACGTGAGTTCGATATAAGAGATAAAAATAATTCATTGAAAATTAGGAGAATAGCGATAATTTGATTAAATTTATAGTGTCCAATTATAACATTTAAACCATTACCGCTATGTTCTCCGAGACCAAAGTTACAGAAATTTATTGTTTGGCAGATGATTTCTGCAAAGAATTTGCAAAATATCAAGAAAAACACATGTTCTCCACTTCTTCAAAGGATGGGAAGCATCGTAACAAGCCCAACCGTATGAGTGATGCTGAAATCATGCTTATCATGATTCTGTTTCATTCTGGTGGGTACAGATGTTTCAAACACTTCTATCTGGAATATGTGTGCAAGCATTTGGCGCATCTGTTTCCGCGCAGAGTGTCATACAACCGTTTTGTGGAATTGGAAAAGGAAGTCCTCTTTCCTATGGTCATATTCATCAAGACAGTGTTGTTGGGAACATGTACCGGTATCAGTTTTGTGGATTCCACACCATTACGTGTCTGCCGAAACCAAAGAATACATATCCACAAAACTTTTGAAGGACTGGCTACACGTGGAAAATGTTCAATGGGATGGTTCTTCGGATTCAAACTGCATCTGATAATCAATGATAAAGGGGAAATACTGAACTTCATGTTTACTCCGGCAGATGTGGATGACAGGGAACCGTTAAAGCAAGGCTCGTTTCTAAACAACATCAAGGGAAAGCTTTGTGCAGACAAAGGATACATAGGAAAAACGCTGTTTGAAACCTTATTCCTGAATGGTATTCAGCTAATCACTAAAATCAAAAATAATATGAAGAACGTGTTGATGAATATAAATGACAAGATACTGATCCGAAAGAGAGCGGTCATTGAAACTGTAAATGACGAACTGAAAAACATTGCCCAGATAGACACTCAAGACATAGGTCTTTCAATAATTTTATAGCCAATGCACTATCAGCTATAGCTGCTTATTGTTTCTTTGATAAGAAACCCGCCATTGAAGTAGAATTTGTCAATGACGGGCAACTCACATTATTTTGAATTTATATCTAACTCACGTTAATTTAGATGTTGTATTCCTCACACGTAAATATCAAGTGTCCTACATTCATGATCTTTTTCATAATCTTTCTATTTGAATTTCAGAACAGCAATACTAGGGTTTGCATCTTCCGCTATACTTTCTAACCGCTTGTATGCCGACTCAAATTTCAATTCTTTCCCTTCGATGGCTTCTTTTAATTGATTTGTATTGGGAATGAAAGACAATAAATAGTCATCGTCACTACTACATTTAAAAAGATATCCTATCAAGGCATCATTATGATTTTCCGGAAAACATAAATCATCCATACCCAATTCATTAACTATACGATAAGTCTTTCCGCTTTTTTTGTCCATGATGTTTTCAAAATATCCATTGTTGGATGTGAACCAATAAATTTGATTCGCCGACGACGTTGCTCCTCTGATAATATTCCCGTTGACGAACTCTCCTTCTCCTCCATTTATTCTTTGCTGTTCCTCTATTTCTTTTACAGAAACTCCGTCACCATTATTGGACAATTCCTTCAAACAGAATTCTTTTGTTGAGTTATCAAAGCAACAAAATTCTTTGGATTCGGATAATTGGCAAGCATAAATGCCATCTTGCCATTCTGACCATGCTATAAAATTGGAATTCAATGTATTAGGGTTGTATGGTAGGGCTGTCTTTATAATATTACATTCATTATTCAAATATGCAATAGAGAAACCGTTTATAGATTGATTACTTGAAACGAGGAATCCACTGTCAATTCGTTTGAACTTAGCCCAACCAATTTCTTTTATTGAGATTTCCTTTTGGAAAATACCATTAAGGTCATAAAACATCATTTTGCCGGGCGAGAGCAAATAGATGTTCTTCTCATCTGCGTCATAATCACAGATAGCAGCATATTCTCCTGGTCCGTTTCCAACTCCCCCGATAGTGCTTAGATGTTTTCCGTTTTCATCAAAGACGTCCAATCTTCTTTGATTTGTATGTTGTATATAGTATCTGCCATTGCGTTTTTTAACGGTATATATTTCACCAATCAGACAGTTATCACTTGTTTCTAAAGGGATGATATCGAAGTGCTCCAGCAATGAAGAAAGTGGTTTACCTTCTATGTTGGTAATTTTACTTGTATCCACTAAATGATTGGACATATTAGTTTGCTTGCTTTCCTCGCATGACATCAGAAATAAAATAAAAAAGAAAATCAACGATTGAATATTTTGTTTTTTCATAAGGCTATTTTTGAGAATTTGGCGAATTCAACTTGCAAATGCAATCGAATTCTAATTGGTTAATAATAAGTTAAATTTTTCATTTGGTGTGAGATAACCAAGCCTCTTTCTGGGTCTGTTGTTCAATTTGTCTTCAACCCAGCTGACAAACTCATCGGTTA
>JAFQBF010000077.1 GCA_017416735.1 Bacteroidaceae bacterium
CTCGAAAAAACTCTTGAAAGATTCTCTAATTTCCTTAGCTGTCATCATCTTTATATAGTCTTCTTAGTTAATATTCATAAAATCAGTTTGCAAAGATAATTGGTTTTATTATTTTTGCCGCAAAGTTTGGTGCAAAAACTTGGTGACTTGCACCTTAAAATCTTTAAAAACCGAGAAAGATGAGTAAAGTCTACTACATATACAATCCCAAAACGCGGTCGTACGATCGAATTTACCCTAATTTTCGGCAACGTGTCTTTCACGTTCTGAAACGTCTTTTTGTAGGTATGGGTTTTGGTGCGGGCAGTTTCTTGTTGCTGCTTTGGATATTCGGTTCTCCTTCCGAGAAACAACTTCGTATTGAAAACTCCCGCCTCTTGGCGCAATATAACGTGCTTTCCCGTCGTCTGGACGAGGCATTGGGTGTGATGCAAGGCATTCAGCAACGTGATGATAACCTTTATCGCGTCGTTCTTCAAGCTGACCCTGTGGCCGATGCCGTTCGCAAGGCCGGTTATGGAGGTACGAACCGTTACGAAGAGCTGATGGATATGGCAAATGCCGATTTGGTTGTGAATACCACTCAGAAGATGGATATGTTGAATCGGCAACTCTATATCCAGTCGAAGTCGTTTGATGAAGTGGTCGATTTGTTCAAGAACCATGACGAAATGCTGAAAAGTATTCCTGCCATTCAGCCGGTGGCCAATAAGAACCTGAAATATACCGCCTCGGGGTATGGTATGCGTATCGACCCTATTTATAAGACGGCCAAGTTCCATGCAGGTATGGACTTCTCTGCCAATATCGGTACACCAGTGTATGCTACAGGTGATGGTGTCGTGAAGAAAGCCGGTTGGCAAAGTGGTTACGGAAAGATTATTATCATCAACCATGGATTTGGTTATGAAACTTGGTATGCACACTTGAATGATTACGATGTACGTGTCGGTCAGAAGGTGGTACGTGGTGAAGTGATTGGCGAGGTAGGCAATACCGGAAAGAGTACCGGCCCTCATTTGCATTACGAAGTCCACGTAAAGGGCAAGGTCGTGAATCCGGTGAACTATTACTTTATGGATTTGAGTGCAGAGGACTACGACAAGATGATAGAGTTGGCTGCCAACCATGGAAAGGTATTCGACTAAAAAAGAAAAGACTATGGCCTACAATCCGAATAAAGAGCTGAAGATGTATTACTCCATAGGCGAGGTTGCGCGTATGTTCGATGTGAACGAGTCGTTGCTCCGTTATTGGGAGAAAGAGTTCCCCATCATCTCCCCCAAGAAGGCTGGTGGCAATATCCGTCAGTATCGCAAGGAAGACATCGAGAACATCCGTTTGGTCTATCATTTGGTGAAAGAAAAGGGCATGACCTTACAAGGTGCTAAGCAACGTCTGAAACTCAACAAGGAAAAGACCGTACAAACTGCCGAGGTAATAAACCGTTTAAAAGATATTCGTGAGGAGCTGGTCAAGCTTCGCAAAAGCCTGGATTTTTTGACTTAAGAGATGTGGTGGTCCTAACACAGACCATTCGAAGAATAAAAATCGCCGGTTCCTTGTTCGATTAATGTGACAAGAATCCGGCGAGTTATGGAATTTATCGGGAGAAGTTGGAATTAAGGTGTGTCTTCAAACTGTTCGACACGGACTACCTTTTTCATTTCTTCGATTTTCTGTAAGTTGGTGATGATGGTCTTCACGTCATCCACATCGTGTACGTATAACTGAATGTGACCTTCGAAGATGCCATCTACTGTTTCTATGAATATCTTGCGGATGTAAACATTCAGCTGTTCTGTTACTACATCGGCTACTTTATGAAGAATACCCATAGCATCTATACCTTTAATATAAAGGTTTACAGGGAATTCTAATGCCTTTCCTGTTTCCCATTCCACGGCCAACAGACGGTTGCCGAAACCGGTCTTAAGTTTGGCTGCTAACGGACACTGGCGTTTGTGGATGACCACTCGACCCTTGTCGTCGATAAAGCCTAATGCGTCATCACCAGGAATCGGTTTGCAACAATCGGCCAGAATGTAGTTTTTCTGGATGGCATCAGGAGTAAGCTTAAGTATTTTTTTGCTGTCAATCTTCTGCTTGGGATCCTTTTCGTCAGATTGTTTCTTTTCCTTGTTAGGCTTGTTGCCGATGAACGGAAGCGGGATGAATTTTTTCCAGCCGCTGGTAGTTGCTTTTTCTTTTTTCAACTCGTTCCGGTCTGCTTCACCCAAAAGAATGGTCTTGAATCCGATAGCTGCATACAATTCTTCCGGTGTCTTCATTTCATGCAGTTCGCACAATTTGAGAACGTTTTCATCGTTCCATTCTATTTCTTCATTCTTGAAGAAATCTACCAGTTTGTCCTCGCCGGCTTGTTGCATGGCACGCTGTTCGCGCTTCAAGATTCCGGCAATCTTGGCTTTGGCCTTGGCGGTTGTTGCAAAGTTAATCCATGCAGGCTGTACATGCTGCGATTTGGAAGTAAGGATTTCTACTTGGTCGCCACTTTTCAGCTTATGGCTCAACGGTACAAGCTTATGGTTCACCTTTGCGCCGATACAATGGCTTCCTAAGAAGGTATGGATGGAGAAGGCAAAGTCCAGAGCCGTACAGTTCTGCGGCATGGTCTTGATTTCACCCTTCGGGGTAAAGATGAATATTTCAGAGGCAAAAAGGTTTAGCTTGATGGTGTCGAGGAAGTCCATGGCATCCGGTTGTGGGTCATCTAAGATTTCCTTGATGGTGCGTAGCCACTTTTCAAGTTCGCCTTCGTCTTCTTGACTGGGACCGTCCTTGTATTTCCAATGCGCGGCAAAACCTTGTTCGGCAATGTCGTTCATGCGTTCGCTTCGTATCTGTACCTCTATCCATTGTCCCTTGTTGCTCATCAAGGTAACGTGAAGAGCCTGGTAGCCATTGGACTTCGGATGATTCACCCAGTCGCGTAAGCGGTCTGGATGCGGCTTGTAAATTTTAGAGATGGATACGTAGATACCAAAGCATTCGTTTGATTCTTCTTCGATGTCGCTTGGATCGAAAATGATACGTACAGCTAAAATATCATAGATTTCTTCGAACGGGATATGCTTGGTTTGCATCTTGTTCCAAATGGAGTAAGGTGACTTGATGCGAGCTAAAATACGATACTTGATGCCCATCTTGTCTAATTTCTCGCGGATAGGAGCAGTGAATTCACGGAAAAGTTCTTCACGTTCTTCTTTGGTTTCCTTCAATAGCGATTCTATTTGGGCATATTCTTCCGGATGCTCGTATTTGAAACTTAAATCCTCAAGTTCGGTTTTGATTTTGTTCAATCCCAAGCGGTTGGCAATAGGAGCATAGATATACAGGGTTTCACCCGCAATCTTGTATTGTTTGTTAGGCAACATGGAACCTAAAGTACGCATATTGTGCAGGCGGTCGGCTATTTTGATGAGGATAACACGGATATCGTCGTTCATAGTCAACAGCAATTTCTTGAAGTTTTCGGCTTGTGCCGATGCACGGTCACCGAAGATACCTCCTGAAATTTTAGTCAAACCATCTACAATCTGTGCAACTTTGGGACCAAAGAGGTTTTCTATGTCTTCGACGGTATAGTCCGTATCTTCCACAACATCATGCAATAAGGCGGCACAAATGGATGTGGAACCTAATCCGATTTCCGAGCATGCAATCTGTGCTACGGCTATGGGATGCATGATATAAGGTTCACCCGAGCGGCGCTTGACACCTTTGTGTGCCTGCTTGGCGAAGTTGAATGCTTTGGTAATGATTTCCACCTTGCGGCGATGCTTGCTCGTAAGGTAGCTGTCCAAGAGATGTTGGAATCCTTGGTTTATCATTTCTTCATCTGCTTGTTCTTGTCTAAGTTTTTCATCGGTCATCATGGTATTGGCCTCCTCTAAATATTCTTTCTTGCAAAAATAGATAAAAAAGATGCTTCTACAAGTTTTTTGTAGAAGCATTTATCAAAAAAGTTTGTTTTTCTTGCAATCTTTTTGAAATGACGGGGTGTCCGTCTGTGTCTGGATGTGTTTTTTAACGGATGCGAATCCTTTTTCCTGGCCAAATCTTGCTACCTTTGATATTGTTCAAACGGCGGATTTGATTAACGGAAACTCCGTGTCGGCTGGCGATGCCTCCCAAGGTGTCGCCTTTGCGGATGGTGTAATACTTGGCTCCCTTTGCATTCTTGGAACTGCTTCCGTCGCTTACGGCTACGGTTTTTCGTTTGGGCAAGTACTTTTTGGCATCGTAAGCATAGATGCTGTCTTGACGCTCAATGAAAGTGTTTACCGTGTTGTTGGGCAGGCGTAGCGCATATACCCTGCTGTTGCCCGGCACAATGTCTTTCTTGTATTGTGGATTCAAGCTGCGAAGCTGTTCAATATCGATGCCGCAAACGTTAGCTACTTGTTGGAAGTGCAAGTCCCTGTTGATGTGGATAGTATCCGATATGGCCGGTAATTGCGATTCCATCGGGCAAATGCCATGTTCACAATAATAGGTCATTACATAGTTCGCAGCAATGAATCCGGGTACATAACCGCGGGTTTCGCGTGGTAAGAATGGGTAGATGTCCCAATAATCCGTAGAACCTCCTGCACGGCGAATAGCCTTGTTTACGTTTCCTGGGCCACTGTTGTAAGCGGCCAATACCAAGTTCCAATCTTTGTATATGCCATATAATTCTTTCAGATATCGTACGGCTGCCCATGTGGATTTAACGGGATCAAAACGTTCCTCCACCAGACTGTTGCTTTCCAAACCATATGCCTTACCTGTACGCAACATGAATTGCCACAAACCGGAAGCGCGGACGCGGGATTGAGCTTTAGGGTTCAAGGCCGATTCAATGATAGGCAGGTATTTCAGTTCCATTGGTAAGTCGTAAGTATCCAACGCTTCCTCAAAGATGGGCATATAGAAGTTGGCTGCCGCCAGCATAAACGATACTTTGTTACGCAGGCGTCCGGTGTAAGCTTCAATGTATTTCTTGACTACATCATTGAAAGGCATTTCGATGATGGAAGGGATGCGGGACAAACGGTCTATATACACAGAGTCGCTGACCTTCGGTCCGTCCGGCAACATCCGGCAGTTCTCATCTACAAAGAGAAAGTTTTTGGATTGCCAGTCCCAATATAGGCTGTCCATGTCCGTTTGCATAGTCTCCGGGAAATCCTGCAAGTCTTCTTTCTCTGTCTGTGCTTGTGTACTTGATATTCCTAATAATATGGCGGCAATGCCTATAAAAATGTTTCTCATGCGGGTTGAATGTTTTTAAAATTTTAGGCTGCATTGCAGGCCTACAGAATTGAAGTTCGTACTCTTTCCGTCATTGAAAATGGCTGGTTCCACTTTCAGGCCTATGTCCTTGCTGATGTCGAAGTCCGAGAGTTCTGCATCGACATACGCATCGATGACGGATAATAGATAGACGCCGATGAAAGCAAAGATGCTAAGGTCGCGTTGGCGACGATAGATGTCTTTTCGCTTGCGGAAAATTTCCTTGAAGCGTTCTTCCTGACCGGATATGCTGGAATTGAGCGGTAGGAAGTCTTCATAGCTTTTTGTATTCGGGTCATCGTCCATAATGTCTAAATAGGCTTGCGAATAGTCCTTGTACATCTTGTTGTTCCAGTTCAAGGCATAGGCACAACCTACAAAGCCTCCATATACAATGGGCAGTTTCCAGTATTTACGGTTATAAATTTGTCCGGCGCCGGGAAAAACCATTGCCAGCCAAGTAGCTCGATTGGAATTGGGGATGAACCGTTTCTTCGGTTGCGATATTTCGCGTTGTAAGGAGTCGGTCTTTAAGGCCAATTGAGCCGTATCAACCGGTGCTGTAAGTTCTTCAGCGGCTTGTCTGTTCTTTCTGGCCAGGCTGTCCGCCACCAAGGAGTCACGCGGCGCACTTTTCCTTTGTTCTTGGGTGTTCTGTGCATATGTAGCGGAACCTCCCCATACCAATTGGATGAGGAAGGTCAGAATGAGTGTGCTATATGTCAATCGTATCCTTTTCAAAGCTTAATCTTCTTTTTTCTTCAACGAGTCAAGGATTTCCATGATTCGTTCCAAATCTTCTTCGTTGTTGAACGGTATGCTGATTTTCCCTTTACCTTTTGGCGTACAGGAAAGTTGTACTTTTGAGCCGAAAAAGCCGCAGAGGTGCTTTTGCAACATTATGTATTCTTCAGAGAGCTTGTTTCCTGCAGACTTGATTTTCTTGCCTCCGCTTTCTACTGATTCACCGGATGTCAGTGCCTTGACGATTTCTTCGACTTTGCGCACCGAATAACCTTGTGACTGGATTTCGTTGAAGATGCGGATTTGGGTTTTCGGGTCGTCCAATGCAAGGAGCGCGCGTGCATGCCCCATATCTATCTCCTTGTTCTTCAATGCTACTTGGATGAGGGCAGGAAGTTTCAGAAGTCGCAGATAGTTGGCGATGGTGGTGCGTTTCTTACCCACTCGTTCGCTGAGACGTTCCTGTGTCAAACCGTATTGTTCGAGCAGGTGCTGATAGGCGAGGGCGATTTCCAGCGAGTTGAGGTCTTCGCGCTGGATGTTTTCTATCAAGGCCATTTCCATTACGTTCTCGTCATCGGCCGTGCGGATGTAGGCAGGCACGGTTCTCAATCCGGCTTGGATGGAGGCACGGTATCTTCGTTCGCCGGCGATGATTTGATAGGAATCTTCGCTCAGCTGGCGGAGGGTTATCGGCTGGATGATGCCGATTTCGGCAATAGAGTCCGCCAACTCCTGCAAGGCCACGGGGTCAAATTCCCGACGCGGTTGGTTAGGGTTGACGGAGATTTTGCTCAGTTCAATCTCGTTGATGGAAGAAGAACCGGAGGTCTTGACTTCCTCGGTGGAAATCAAGGCGTCAAGTCCGCGTCCCAAAGCAAATTTCTTCTGTACTGCCATATCGTTCTTTTACTTTTCGTTCTTGTTTATAATTTCTTTTGCCAATGCCAGATGGTTCTTGGCGCCGGTGGAGTCTGCATCGTAAAGGATGGCAGGCATTCCGTGGCTGGGCGCTTCGCTCAACTTGACATTGCGGTTGATAATCGTTTGGAAAACCAGTTCCTGGAAGTGGCGTTTCACTTCGTCGTATATCTGGTTGGCCAGTCTCAGTCGCGAGTCGAACATCGTCAGCAGGAAGCCTTCGATTTCCAAGCCTGTGTTCAGCTTCGACTTGATTATCTTGATCGTGTTCAGCAATTTGCTGATTCCTTCCAAAGCGAAGTATTCGCATTGGACGGGGATGATGACCGAATCGGCCGCTGTCAGTGCATTTATCGTAATCAGCCCCAAGGATGGCGAGCAGTCTATCAGAATATAGTCGTACTCGTTTTTCATCGGTGCCAACAGTCTTTTCATAATGTTTTCGCGACTCTCTAAGTTCAGCATTTCAATTTCCGCTCCCACCAGGTCGATGTGCGAGGGTATGATGTCCAAACCGTCGATGTCGGTCGTGTAGATTGCTTCTCTAATATCCGTTTGGTTGATGAGGCATTCGTAAATGGAACATTCCACTTCCTTGAGGTCCACACCCAAACCAGATGATGCATTGGCCTGAGGGTCAGCATCTATCACCAGCACTTTCTTCTCCAATGTTGCCAACGAAGCGGCCAGGTTGATGGTCGTGGTTGTCTTTCCCACACCGCCTTTCTGATTGGCTAAGGCTATAATCTTTCCCATAATAATCCTATTTTTTCACGGTGCGAAGTAACAAATAATTGCCGACAGCACCTACGAATTTCGGGAGACATTAGCAAAACTGTTGATAACTCATCGGTTTTGTTAATAACTAACAGCGGCAAAGATAGATATTTTTTTCGATTTCTTGTGCCGGAAGTTCGCCGAAAGGTTGTATCTTTACGGAATATTAAGAAGAAATGATTATGAAGAACGAAAAACCGTTGATATTGATATCTAATGATGACGGCGTTTCTGCGAAAGGCCTTCGCGTTTTGGTCGAAACGCTTTCGGGTTTGGGTGAAATCGTGGTGATGGCTCCGGATGGTCCTCGTTCGGGTGCATCGGGTTCCATTACTTCCGAACTCCCCGTCCGTTATTATAAGGTAAGTGAAGAACAAGACTTGACCGTCTATAAATGTACCGGAACTCCGGTGGATTGTGTCAAGCTTGCCTTGTTCGAACTGCTTCCCCGTTGCCCGGATTTGGTCATTGGTGGAATCAACCATGGTGACAATTCGGCGGTGAACGTGCATTATTCCGGCACGATGGGTGTGGTCATCGAGGGCTGCTTGAAGGGCGTGCCTTCCATCGGATATTCCTTGTGTGATCACGATGCGGACGCCGACTTCAATCCGATGTTGCCATACGTTCGTCGCATTGCCGAACATGTTTTGGCCAATGGTCTCCCCAAGTACACATGCTTGAACGTGAATGTCCCTAAGACGACTGCTCTGAAAGGTGTCCGCATCTGCCGGCAGACGGATGCCAGCTGGGGAAATGAGTGGGCTCGCGGACAACATCCCAAGGGCGGTTCCTATTTTTGGCTCACCGGAAAGTTCACCAACAACGAGCCGGATGCGGAGGAGACTGACCGTTGGGCATTGGAGCACGACTATGTGGCCATCACTCCGATACAGATAGACATGACGGCCTATCATCTGATTCATGAACTCAAGAACTGGGATTTGAACGTATGAAGTATTATTTGATAGTAGGTGAAGCCTCCGGCGATTTGCACGCGTCAAACTTGATGCGGGCCTTGAAGGAGCAGGATGCCGAGGCGGATTTCCGCTTCTTCGGCGGTGATTTGATGAGCGCCGTTGGAGGTACGCAGGTGAAGCATTACAAGGAGTTGGCTTATATGGGCTTCATTCCTGTGCTCCTTCATTTACGGACCATCTTCAAGAATATGGACCGTTGTAAGGCCGATATCGTGGCTTGGCAACCCGATGTGGTCATTTTGGTCGATTATCCGGGCTTCAACCTAAAGATTGCCGAGTATGTGAAAAAGCATACTTCTATACCTATATATTATTATATATCCCCAAAAATCTGGGCATGGAAGGAGTACCGTATCAAGAACATCAAGCGCGATGTGGAAGAATTGTTTTCCATCCTTCCGTTTGAGGTCGATTTCTTCAAGGGGCATCAATATCCCATCCATTACGTAGGCAACCCTTGTGTAGATGCTGTCGATGCTTTTCAGAAGAAGAATGTAGAATCTTTCGAAAACTTCACGAAAGAAAACGGATTGTCTGATAAGCCCATCATTGCCTTGTTGGCAGGAAGCCGGAAGCAAGAAATCAAGGACAATTTGCCGGATATGCTGGAAGCGGCCAAGTCTTTTGCCGGCGATTATCAATTGGTCTTAGCTGGTGCACCAAGCATCGATCCGAGTTATTATCAGCGATATATAGGGGATGATGTTCCTGTGAAGATTATTTTCGGACAAACTTATCGTTTGTTGCAACAGGCAAAGGCTGCTCTTGTGACGTCGGGTACGGCCACATTGGAGACCGCATTGTTCCGTGTGCCGCAAGTGGTATGCTATTATATCCCATTGGGCAAGTTTATCTCGTTCTTGCGTCGTCACATACTGAAAGTGAAATACATTTCATTGGTCAATTTGGTGGCCGACAAGGAAGTGGTTCGTGAATTGGTGGCCGATACGATGACGGTTCAGAATGTACGTGCCGAGTTGAATGCATTGCTGAACGACGAGCCGTATCGTAACCGGATGTTGCAGGAATATGACCGGATGATAAAAATATTAGGCCCGGCAGGAGCTTCCCACCAGGCCGCATCAAAAATGATAGAACTTCTTTCCGTTAGAAAAGGGAAATAAGATAAAGGTAAACGACGGCCGCGGGGATGGCCATGATGGCGCTATCGAAGCGGTCGAGCATACCTCCATGTCCCGGAAGAATGTTTCCGGAATCCTTGATGCCCAAATGACGTTTCATCAAAGATTCTGTCAAATCACCCCATGTGCCGAATACGACAACCGTTAATCCCATACCTACCCATGCAGCAGTTGACATGATGGGGAAGAAATACGCCAATGCGAAAGCTCCGGAAATGCTGAATACTGCTCCGCCAATGGAACCTTCCCATGATTTCTTGGGTGAAATGCGTTTGAATAAAGGATGTTTCCCCAATAACATGCCTGTACAATATGCACCTGTATCATTAATCCAATTGAAAGCAAAGATGGATAATGGCAAGATGAATTGATATTCAGAAACAGAATCCCAACCATTGGAATGGAAGGCCAGTACATTGAGCAATGCAAACGGAAGACCTACGTAGATTTGACTTAACATGGCATACGCCAAACTATTCAGTGGATGTTTCTTCTTCAAGTAAAGTTCACTGACCATCAGATAGATTGTGATGATGAGGTAGGGAATGAAGATTCCTGTTTGTGCAGGATTCATTCCGTAATAGAAGAAACAAAGGAATAGAGAGACGCTTCCCAGTACGCAAATGTTGCGGTTGACACAGACTCCTTCATGTTTGTTCATCAGGTTGCAGAATTCTGCGGTAGCCATTGCACTGATGATGCTGAACAACAAACCGAAAGACAAAGGACTTCCGATGATGCAACCTATCAGTACGGCTACGAATATCAATCCTGTTATTGCTCGTTGGATGAAATTTTTCATGATAGTAGGATTAAATTGGTTATTATGCTTCTTTGTTTTCTAATAAAGGTGTATCGTTATCGGCATTTTCTACTTGTTGCGTCTCCTCTTGCTTCTTCATGTTCATGATTTCTTCTGAACGGGAAGCCCAAGGGCGTTTTCCGAAGATGCGTTCCATATCTTCGGCGAAGATGACTTCTTTCTCCATCAAAAGCTGCGCCAGCTGATTGTGGCCTTCTTTATGCTCGGTCAGCATAGTCTTGGCACGTTCGTATTGTCCGTTGATCATCAGCTTGACTTCTTCGTCGATAAGCTCGGCAGTACGGTCGCTATATGGCTTGCTGAAAGAATACTCTTCTTGGTTGTAATAGCATAGGTTGGGCAGCTTTTCGCTCATACCGGCATATGCTATCATGCCGTATGCTTGCTTGGTAACACGTTCCAAATCGTTCATCGCACCGGTAGAGATGTGTCCGGTGAACAATTCTTCAGCTGCCCGTCCTCCTAATGTGGCACACATTTCGTCGAGCATCTGTTCTTTGGTTGTAATCTGACGTTCTTCGGGCATATACCATGCAGCTCCCAAGGCACGTCCACGAGGCACGATAGTCACTTTGATGAGTGGGTTGGCATGTTCCAAGAACCATGAGAGGGTGGCATGACCCGCTTCGTGAAGAGCAATGCTGTACTTTTCGTGAGTGGTCATGATTTTCGTCTTCTTTTCTAAGCCTCCAATGATACGGTCGACGGCATCCAGGAAGTCCTGCTTGCTTACGGCACTCTTCTGATGACGGGCGGCTATCAAGGCAGCTTCGTTGCAGACGTTGGCGATGTCGGCACCGCTGAAACCGGGTGTTTGGCGTGCCAAGGTGTCTGGATCTACCGTGTTGTCAAGCTTCAAGGGTTTCAGATGCACTTCAAACACAGCTTTACGTTCGTTCAAGTCCGGTAAATCGACATGGATTTGTCGGTCGAAACGTCCGGCGCGAAGAAGAGCCTTGTCCAGAATGTCCGCACGGTTGGTTGCGGCCAAGATGATGACACCGCTATTGGTGCCAAATCCGTCCATCTCGGTCAATAATTGGTTCAAGGTGCTTTCGCGTTCATCGTTGCCTCCCATACTTGGGCTCTTGCTACGGGCACGACCTACGGCATCAATTTCGTCGATGAAGATAATGCAAGGAGCTTTTTCCTTGGCTTGGCGGAACAAG
>JAFQBF010000078.1 GCA_017416735.1 Bacteroidaceae bacterium
AATATCTTGAAGAATCATCAGCATAAGGACAAGAAAGCCTCGATCAAAAGAAAAAGAATGAAAGCAGCGTGGGACGAAGATTATCTTAAAAGTTTACTAATAGCCTGGTTAAAAGCTTTTTAATTCATGCGTTTTCTCTGGGAGTAACGGGGAAAAACATTTTCTCTTGCAACCAAAAGTAAATTATAAGTTCTGACTCTATAATCACAACTTTTGTTTCTACAATCATAAGTTATGATTCTGCAATCACAAGTTGTGATTTGGATTTTAATGCAGTCCCGAAACATTTTGTTTCTCATTTACAATACAAATTTATTGCCATATTTTCGGGATTGAGAATGATTTATAGGATTAACGCAACGGGAAAGGTACAAGTAGTCATTCTCCCAACAACCTCCTACTGAGATAACGGACGGGATACTGAACGGAAAGGAAGCCGATAAGCAAAACGGTACATAAAACAATTACCACGTCGCTAAAATAAACACTCACCGGATAGGCATCGACCACAAAAGCACCTGCCGATTCACCGCTTCCCAAGGTTATGATACCGAACTCCTGCTGAACGAGACATAAGATTACCCCCAAAGCAACACCAACCAATGAACCTATGAAGGAAATCATACAGCCTTCCATTAGAAAAATACAAGAAATGGTCTGATTATCTGCTCCTAAGTTACGTAATGTCACGACATCATCCTTCTTATCTACAATCAAAATGGACAAGGAGCCTATCACATTAAAACAAGCAATCAACAAGATGAAAGTCAGGAAAAGATAAGAAATGAGTTTTTCCACTTCCATAATACGATAAGTATCGGCTTGCTGTTCATAACGATCCAACACCCTAAATTCTTCGCCAAGCACCTTATTTATATTCATCTTTACCGCATCAATATCGGTATCGGTTGCAAGCTTCAGCTCAACAGAACTGATTTCCGTATCGTATTGAAAGAGATTACGGGCGAAATTCAAGGAAGTCAGAACATAAGAAGCATCATACTTCTGTTGATTGACCGCAAAGACCAATCCAGACGAATGCAAATAATCGGAGCTGAAACTGGAGGCAGGATTGGCCACACTGATTTTACTCCCACGCTTGGGAGCATAGACTTCCAAAGGGTCAAGGAAACGGATACCCGTTCCTAAAGTTGACACCAATTCAATGCCGGGTATGGCATAATCCACCACTTCATCGTGAAGCATCCGCTCACCTCTTCCATATAAGATACTGTCAATCGGTGTCACCAAATGGAAATGGTCTTCCACCCCTTTGATGACTACCATTGCCTGACGATCCTTATATCGCACCATCGCATTGTCTTCCAAAGCTCCAGAAAAGACCTCCACCTCCGGCATCTGCTTGACAGACAGAATCCGCTCATCTTGCGAATCGAATACTTTTCCATTGACTGCTACTATCTTCAATTCCGGATCGAATGCCGTAAACATGGTAGAAACCAATTCACGGAAGCCGTTGAACACCGACAAGGTACACACCAATGCCAACGTGGCGAGGGCAACCCCACAAACCGAGACCCCCGAAATCACATTGATTGCATTGTGAGACTTCTTGGAAAACAAATAACGCCTTGCAATATAGAAGGGGAAATTCACGTTTTTACTTTTTCAGGAGTTCGTCAATACGTTCTACATAATCCAACGAATCATCGACAAAGAACTTCAACTCGGGAATGATACGCAACTGATGACGAACACGTGTTCCCAATTCGAAGCGGATTGCTTTTGAATTGTTGTTGATGTTCTTGACGATTTCCTCTGCCTTCGCCGAAGGAAAAACACTGAGATATGCACGGACAATGCTCATATCCGGGCTGATGCGAACGGTGCTTACTGATACCAATACACCATTCATCGCCTTTGTCTGAAGGAGGAAGATTTCGCTCAATTCCTTCTGAATCAATCGGCAAACTTTGTTTTGTCTGGTTGTTTCCATATACTATTTCTTTTATTTTTTTCTGATGATGGTCAATCCGTCTCTCAACGGCAAAATTACTTTTTCAACTCTATCGTCTTTGGCAATCAGGTCATTGAAGCGCTTGATGCCGATGGTCTGCATATCGGTATGATGAGGCTCTTCCAGCACGTGTCCGTCCCAAAGGGTATTGTCGGCGATGATGTACCCTCCTGGCGAAAGCATCTGAAGCACCTGTTCGTAATACTCCACATACTTGCGCTTGTCGCCATCGACGAATGCAAGGTCGAAAGTGAGGTTCATCGCCGGAAGAAGTTCCAAGGCATCGCCAATGTAGAACTTTATCTTATCTGCGTATGGGGAGTTCTCCAACCAAGGACGGGTGAAGTCCTCCTGTTCATCGTTGATTTCGAAAGTATGAAGCATTGCTCCTTCTTCTAATCCTTCGGCCAAGCAAAGGGCGGAGTATCCGCTATAAGTGCCTATCTCCAACACTTGCTTGGGACGAATCATCCGAACGAACATCTTGAGCATCCGACCTTGGAGGTGACCGGAGGCCATACGGGGACGAAGGAGCTTGACGTGGGTGTCACGATAAAGCGCTTTCAGGTATTCGCCCTCCTCGTCGATGTGACGAAGGATGTATTCGTCGAGTGCATCGGTTTCTTTCATCTATACCTTATTATATTATAAATAGCGGTTGCGGTTGGGCAACACGTAATCCAATCCATATCCAAGCACATCGCCCACGACATTGATTTCGAGGAACGAAGTGCGCGCGCCCTGCTTTCCGCTACTGAGGTAAGCCACCATATCGTTTTCCGAAAGCACGCCATCGTCCATCAACTTACGAAGGGCGGCGAAATAATATGCCTGACCGTTTGCTTTCTCGGGCATATAGATGGCTTCCACTCCATAAGAGAGGGCAAGGTGACGCATCGTTTTTTCCTTGTAACAGATGGCCAACACAGGAATGCGTCCCCGGAAGGCCGCCAGGTTTCGGGCTGTACGTCCGCTGAAACTATCGGTGATGATGGCCTTGAGGTTCAGCTGGTCGGTGGCCTTCACGGCTTGCTTGGCCAAGAAGGCGGTGACATCATTCGAGCCGGGCACCAAAGGAATCTTGATGTTGTTTTCCTGCGACTTGTCCTTCTCTGCCTGGGCAGCTATCTTGGTCATCGTGCGGACAGCTTCCACGGGATATTTGCCATAGGCCGTCTCGCCACTGAGCATCAACGCATCCGTACGATAATAGATGGCATTGGCAATGTCGGTAACCTCGGCACGGGTAGGACGAGGGTTGTTGATCATCGTGTGAAGCATCTGTGTGGCCACAATGACCGGCTTCTTGGCAAGTGTACACTTCTTGATGAGCATACGTTGGATGCCAGGTATCTGTTCTTGAGGCACTTCGATGCCGAGGTCGCCACGGGCAATCATCACTCCGTCGGCCACTTCAAGGATTTCGTCGATGTTATCGACACCTTCCTGGTTTTCTATCTTGGCAATGATGCGGATGTCACTTCCATAATTGTCCAATATCTCGCGGATATCGAGGACATCCTGCTTGGTGCGGACGAACGAGTGTGCGATATAGTCGATGTCGCTCTCGATGGCAAAGAGGATGTTGTTGCGGTCCTTCTCCGTAAGCGAAGGCAGGTTGATGCGTACTCCCGGCACATTGACACTCTTGCGGTTGCCAAGCGTTGCTTCATTCTGCACCTCGCAAAGCAAGTGGTCTTCGTGCTTTTCGATGACGCGGAGTTCCAAGTCGCCGTCGTCAATGAGGATAGTGCCTTCCACTTTCAAATCCTTCACGAAATCGGGATAGGACACGGCGATGCATTCGCGGCAAGTCTCCTGTTCGGGATTGCCGATTACACGCACCTTGTCACCTGTATGATAAGGAATAGGCTCCTTGTTTACCAACGAAGTTGTACGGATTTCAGGACCTTTCGTATCCATAAGTATGGCGATACGGTTGGACACTTCGCGGACATTCGCAATCAGTTTCTCGAACCCCTCGCGTGAGGCGTGTGCCGTATTCATACGCACTACGTTCATTCCTGCCTCGAACAACTCTCTGATAAAATCGACATCGCAGCGCAAGTCCGAGATGGACGCCACGATCTTTGTCTGCTTCAACATCATATTTCTTAAATCTTACCTTAAATTTTTACCTGTTTATCTGTTTCGGAAAACGCGAAGGCGTTTCCTTGGAATCGTGAAGGCGTTTTCGTAAAACGTCAGCGCGTTTTGCCAAGTCCGCCTCAACGCCTTTCCAGCAATGCCTCGATGGCCAAGCGGTAGGAATCCAATCCGAATCCGCAAATCACACCGACACAAGCGCACGAAATCATCGAGCGATGACGGAATTCCTCACGCTGATGTACGTTCGAGATATGCACCTCTATCGTAGGTGCGCTCACCGCACGGATGGCATCCTGCAAGGCAATGGAAGTGTGGGTATAAGCTCCGGCATTGAGCACGATGCCGTCGTAATCGAAACCCACTTCGTGGATTTTGTTAATCATCTCCCCTTCCACGTTCGACTGATAGTAATCCATCTCTACCTGCGGAAAGCGTTCCTTCAGCTCCGCCAAGTAATCTTCGAAAGAACGCGCACCGTAAATGGAAGGTTCCCTCTTTCCCAACAAATTGATGTTAGGACCATTGATTATTTGTATTTTCATTCTCCGTTTCTCTTCAAAATGATTACCTTTGTGAAACATTAGGGTACAAAGGTAGTAAAAAGAAATGAAAAGTAAGGAGAAAACAGAGCAGATATTGAATCGGTACAAACAATATTTAAGGTTCGAGAAGTCATTGTCCGCCCACACGCTGGATGCCTATCTGAGGGACTTGGACAAACTCTGCCAATTCCTGAAGGACGAGGGCATCAACTTGTTGGACGTTTCCCTTGAGCATCTGGAGACTTTCACCGCCGGCCTCCGCGATGCAGGCATCTGCCCCCGTTCGCAGGCCCGCATCCTCTCCGGCATCCGTTCCTTTTACCGCTACCTTGTATTGGAAGACTATCTGGAAGCCGACCCTTGCGAGCTGTTGGAATCGCCCCAAACAGGCTTCCATCTGCCCGAAGTGCTCACCTTGGACGAGATTGACAATCTGATAGAAAGCATCGACCTCAGCACCCGTGAAGGACAACGAAATCGGGCTATTCTTGAAACTCTATATAGTTGTGGGCTTCGTGTAACCGAGCTTTGCAATTTGAAGCTCTCTGACCTTTATTTGGAAGAAGGTTTCATCAAAATTACCGGCAAGGGCGAGAAACAACGCCTCGTGCCCATTTCTCTCCGTGCCATCCGCGAGCTCCAACTCTATTTCATCGACCGCAACACGATGGACATCTCATCCGGTTATGAAGATTTCGTTTTCATCAGCCGCAAAGGGAAAAACATCTCCCGCATTATGGTCTTCCACATCATCAAGGTGCTCAGTGAAGCTATCGGGTTGGCCAAGAGCATCAGCCCTCATACCTTCCGCCATTCTTTCGCAACCCACCTGTTGGAAGGAGGCGCAAACCTACGTGCCATCCAGTGTATGTTAGGGCATGAAAGCATCGGAACAACAGAAATTTACACGCACATTGACCGGAACCGTTTGCGAAGCGAAATCATCGAGCACCACCCGAGAAACAGAAAAAAACGGGAATAACTATAAACAGAGAGGAAAACAATACACTTTTTTTTCTTTTTTCAAAAAAAAAAGGCCTCAACACACGTTGCAATCAAGTAGTTTTCACTATCTTTGTCCAAAATATGCATAAAAGCATAATAAATGACAATATTTTAAACGTTTAATAATAAAAGTAACTATGATTAAAAAGTTGTATCTGCCTTTAGTGGCATTTATGGTTCTTGCTTTATCATCATGTAGCAAGATGGGTGAATTGTCTTCTGACTATTTCACAACCAATCCGGAAGTGCTTGAAGCAGTAGCCGGCAAAGTTCCTGTAACCATCAATGGTAAGTTCCCTGAAAAGTACATGAAGAAGAACGCCGTTGTTGAAGTAACTCCTGTTTTGAAATGGAATGGCGGTGAAGCCAAAAGCGCACCTGCATTGTTCCAAGGTGAAAACGTAGAAGGTAATGGCACAACAGTATCATATAGAATGGGTGGTACATACGCAATGAAGGCATCTTTCGACTACGTTCCTGAAATGGCCAACTCCGAACTGTACCTTGATTTCAAGATTACAAAAGGCGGGAAGACATACACTATCCCTTCAGTTAAGATCGCCGATGGTGTAATCGCAACTTCTGAACTCCTAACTGTTGCCAGCTCTAATGCTTCATACGCTGAAGATGCTTACCAACGCATCATTAAGCAAGCTCAAGAAGCTAACATTATGTTCTTGATTCAACAAGCAAACTTGCGTAACAACCAGTTGACTTCTGCTGAGATGAAAGAATTCCACAAAAAGGTTGCTGAAGTTAACGCTGACACCAAGAACTTCAAGTTGAACAACATCGAAGTATCTGCATATGCTTCCCCTGATGGTGGTGTTAAGTTGAACACTGGTTTGGCTGAAAACCGCGAAAAGAATGCTGAAAAGTACTTGAATAAGGAATTGAAGAAAGCTAAGATTGAAACAAACGTTGACGCTAAGTACACTGCCCAAGACTGGGAAGGCTTCCAGGAATTGGTTGCCAAGTCAAACTTGCAAGACAAGGATTTGATTCTCCGCGTGCTTTCTATGTACCAAGATCCAGAACAGAGAGAAAACGAAATCAAGAACATCTCTTCTGTTTACAAGACTTTGGCAGACGAAATTCTTCCTCAGTTGCGTCGTGCTCGTTTGACAGCCAATTATGACATCATCGGTCGTAGCGATGAAGAAATCAACGAAGCATTTGACACTGACGCTAAGGTATTGAGCGTAGAAGAATTGCTTTATGCTGCTACTTTGACTAATGACAAGGCTCGCCAAGAAGCTATCTTCAACAAGACTACTCAGTTGTTCCCGAATGACTTCCGCGCTTACAACAACTTGGGTGAAATGGCATTCGCTGCCGGCGATATGACTAAGGCTGAATCTTACTTCAAGCAAGCTGCTGCCAAGAACGCCAATGCTCCTGAAGTAAATGCCAACCTCGGTTTGTGCGAATTGGTTAAGAACAACGTAGCTTCTGCTGAATCTTACTTGGGTAAGGCTACAGGTGCCAATGCTGCCAACGAAGCTTTGGGTAACCTCTACATCAAGCAAGGTCAATATCAAAGAGCTGTAACAGCATTTGGCGATGCCAAGACTAACAGTGCCGCTCAGGCTCAGATTTTGGCTAAGGACTACAACAAGGCTAAGGCTACTTTGCAAGCTATCAAGGACAAGGACGCTATGACTGACTATTTGATGGCTATCGTAGGTGCTCGTACCAACAATGAATCATTGGTTAGCAGCAGCATCAAGAGTGCAATCGCTAAGGATCCGACTATGGCTGCCAAGGCTGCCAACGACCGCGAATTCGCCAAGTTCGCAAGCGCATTGAAATAAGAATCATTTCAAAACATACCTTAAGCAGGATGCTTTTCAAGCATCCTGCTTTTTTATGCAAAATAATTCAAATTCATATCCTTCTATCCACATAAAATGTGTATTTTAGCGCAAAATTTGCTATAATGAAGAAAACAATCTATCTTTTATTGTCTTTCGTCTTGATAATAACAGGATGTAACGAAAAAACAGATTTTATTTTGAAAGGCCAAATCAGCGGACTCCTTTCAGACACACTTATTGTTTATTATCAACTACCTGAGTATAAAACAGACACTATCATCTGTAAAAATGGTGCATTTGAATATACTTTCAGTCCCGACACGACAACTGTCTTTACACTCATTTACAATGGCACTGAATTAGTACCCATCTTTGCAGAAAAGAACCAAAGCGTAAAGGTAGAGGGTACTGTAACCGACTTTACAATCAAAGGCCAAGGAGAGAATAAACTGATGAATGAAATCATCTCTCTATTACGAAACACCCCGAAAGAAAGCGTAATGCATACTGTTGACTCTCTCATTAACGCCAACAACTATTCGTTTACCAATCTTTATTTAATAGATAACTATTATACCCGCCAAGAAAATCCGGATTTCAATCATCTGAAAAAACTAATCGAAAAACAAAGTGGCATTATTAAAGATACACCTTATATAATGGACCTTCAGACAAAAATAAACACCAATACGAACAGAAGTCAAACTCTCCATACTATGTATGGGAAAGACCGTGAAGGAAAATCCATTAAATGGCCAACCAATCGTGACAATTATATCCTTATTGACTTTTGGGCAAGCTGGCATCCGGAAAGTGTTGCCGCACAAGATTCGCTCACCGATGTGATAAAAGCTTTAAAAAAAGAGAATTTCCTTGTATTCAGCATCTCATTAGACCTGGATAAAGAGGCTTGGCTGAAAGCGTCCGATCGAGATACAACCCAATGGTATCAAGTCTGTGATTTCAGAGGATGGAACAATAGCATCGTCAAATCACACAATATACAAACTTTACCAACCAACTTGCTCCTGGACAAGAACAAGCGCGTCATTGCCCGAAACATACGAGGTAAAGAACTGATAGACAAGGTAAAAGCCCTTATCCAGGAAGACAAGGAAATAGAAAAGAAAAAAGCCGAAAGGAAGCGTAAAAAACAACTTTAAAAAGACAAATACAATGCTAGTAAAAGTATATGCCGCCGCTTTACAAGGAATTGATGCCACCATTGTGACCATCGAGGTCAACAGCTCCAGAGGCATCAAATTCTTCTTGGTTGGATTGCCCGATTCGGCCGTGAAGGAAAGCCACGAACGTATTATGTCAGCATTGCAAGTAAACGGATTCCGCTTCCCAAGCCGACAGATTGTAGTCAATATGGCACCGGCTGATATTCGTAAAGAAGGTTCCGCATACGATTTACCACTGGCCATCGGGATATTAGCATCTGCTGGAGAAGTTTCTGACGAAAAGTTATCCAAATACCTCATAATGGGTGAATTGAGTTTGGACGGAAGCCTTCAGCCCATCAAAGGAGCATTGCCCATCGCCATCAGCGCAAGGGCACAAGGCTACGAAGGATTCATCCTTCCGAAACAAAATGCACGCGAAGCAGCCGTTGTCAACAATTTGAACGTATATGGCGTAGAGAACATTAAGGAGGTTATCGAATTCTTTAATGGCGAACGTGAATTGGAGCCTACCATTGTCAATACCCGCGAAGAGTTCTACCAACACCAAAGCAGTTTTCCTTTCGACTTTGCCGATGTGAAAGGGCAAGAGAACGTAAAGCGAGCCTTGGAAGTTGCCGCAGCAGGCGGGCACAACGTCATTATGATAGGCGCACCTGGCAGCGGTAAGTCGATGATGGCCAAACGATTGCCAAGCATCCTTCCTCCCCTCTCATTGGGCGAGAGCTTGGAGACCACCAAGATTCATTCGGTGGCCGGCAAACTGAGCAAGAACGATTCATTGATAGCTACCCGTCCTTTCCGCTCACCTCATCATACCATCTCGCAAGTTGCAATGGTCGGTGGCGGAAGCAATCCACAACCAGGCGAAATAAGCCTTGCCCATAACGGGTTGCTTTTCCTCGACGAGTTGCCCGAATTCAATCGAAGCGTACTCGAAGTGCTCCGCCAACCCTTGGAAGACAGGCACATATCCATCTCACGAGCCAAATACAGCTTGGATTATCCGGCCAGCTTTATGTTGGTTGCATCAATGAATCCTTGCCCTTGCGGATACTACAATCATCCCACAAAAGCCTGCGTCTGCAATCCCGGACAAGTACACCGATACTTGAACAGAATCTCCGGTCCCTTGCTCGACCGCATTGATATTCAGATAGAAATCATCCCCGTCCCTTTCGAGAAGATGGCCGAACAACAATCCATCGAAAGCAGTGCCACCATCCGCGAACGGGTCATCAAAGCCCGGAAAATACAGGAAGAACGTTTTTCCAGACATCCGGGCATTTATTGCAACGCACAGATGGAAAGTAAGCTCTTGCACCAATATGCCACTCCCGACGAACAGGGACTCAATCTGCTTCGTACGGCTATGACCCGTCTCAACCTCTCGGCCCGGGCATACGACCGTATCCTGAAAGTGGCCCGCACCATTGCCGACCTGGAAGCGAGTGCATCCATCAAGCCTCATCATTTGGCAGAAGCCATCAGTTACCGAAACCTTGATAGAGAAGGTTGGGGTGGATAAAAGAAAACGTGAAGGCAAATTTCATCAAACGCGAAGGCGTTTTTCAAAAACGTGAAGACATTTTATCGATAGAACAAAAACATTTCACTAACTTTGCAAGTCGAAGAACCTGAAAACAATAAAAACATCATATTAATGGAAAAGAATTTCAAAAGAACAACCGTCACATCGGCACTTCCCTATGCCAACGGCCCTGTACACATCGGCCACTTGGCTGGCGTTTATGTACCTGCCGACATCTATGTACGTTACCTCCGCTTGAAGAAGGAAGACGTACTCTTCATCGGTGGCTCCGACGAACACGGAGTGCCCATCACCATCCGTGCCAAGAAAGAAGGCATCACACCACAAGATGTGGTTGACCGCTATCATACATTAATCAAGGATTCGTTCAAGGAATTCGGTATCTCGTTCGACATTTATTCGCGCACCACCTCGCAGACTCACCGCGAAGTGGCATCGGATTTCTTCCGCAAATTGTACGAAAAGGGCGAATTCATCGAAAAAACTTCGATGCAATACTACGACGAAGAAGCCAAACAATTCCTGGCCGACCGTTACATCACCGGCGAATGTCCGCATTGCCACGCAGAAGGTGCCTACGGCGACCAATGCGAAAAGTGCGGTACATCCCTTTCACCTACCGATTTGATTAACCCGAAGAGCGCCATCAGCGGTAGCCAACCGGTTATGAAGGAAACCAAGCACTGGTACCTCCCGCTCGACAAGCACGAAGGCTGGTTGCGCCAATGGATTTTGGAAGACCACAAGGAATGGCGCCCGAATGTCTATGGCCAATGCAAGAGTTGGCTCGATATGGGCTTGCAACCGCGTGCCGTGAGCCGTGACCTCGACTGGGGTATCCCTGTTCCTGTAGAAGGTGCAGAAGGCAAGGTGCTTTATGTATGGTTCGATGCGCCTATCGGTTACATCAGCAATACCAAGGAATTGCTTCCGGAAACCTGGGAAACTTGGTGGAAAGACCCCGAAACACGCCTCGTCCACTTCATCGGCAAGGACAACATCGTGTTCCACTGCATCGTATTCCCGGCTATGCTGAAGGCTGAAGGCAGCTATATCCTTCCGGACAACGTACCGAGCAACGAGTTCCTGAACCTCGAAGACGACAAGATTTCGACTTCACGCAACTGGGCCGTTTGGTTGCACGAATACTTGGTGGACTTCCCTGGCAAGCAGGACGTGCTCCGTTATGTCCTGACCGCCAATGCACCGGAAACTAAGGACAACAACTTCACCTGGAAGGACTTCCAGGCTCGCAACAACAACGAACTTGTGGCCGTATATGGCAATTTCGTGAACCGTGCTTTGCAACTCACCAAGAAATACTACGATGGTGTGGTACCGGCTTGTGGCGAATTGACTGACTACGACAAGGAAACCATCGCCGAATTCATCGGCGTAAAGGCAGAAGTAGAAAAGCTGCTCGATGTATTCAAGTTCCGCGATGCACAGAAGGAAGCTATGAATCTGGCACGTATCGGTAACAAATATTTGGCCGATTGCGAACCTTGGAAGGTCATCAAGACCGACCCTGAACGTGTGAAGACCATCCTTCACATCTCCTTGCAACTGGTTGCCAACTTGGCCATCGCCTTCGAACCGTTCTTGCCGTTCAGCAGCGAAAAGCTCCGCAAGATGTTGAATATGGAAACCTTCGAATGGACTCAGTTGGGCAATACCGACCTGCTGAAAGCCGGACACCAGTTGGGCGAACCTGCCTTGTTGTTCGAAAAGATAGAAGACAGCGCCATCGATGCACAGATGCAACGCTTGGAAGACATCAAGAAGTTGAACGAAGCGGCTGCTTACAAGGCTAATCCTATCAAGCCGACCATCGCTTTCGAAGATTTCGAAAAGTTGGATATCCGTGTGGGCAAGGTATTGGAATGCGAAAACGTACCTAAGATGAAAAAACTCTTGAAGTTCAAGATTGCCGACGGATTGGAAAACCGTACCATCATCAGCGGTATCGCACAACACTACAAACCGGAAGAATTGGTAGGCAAGCAAGTATTGTTCATCGCCAATTTGGCTCCTCGCCAGTTCAAGAACGGTTTGGTTAGCGAAGGTATGATTCTGAGCGCTGAAAACTACGACGGCACCTTGGCGGTAACTTCCCTCTTGAAGGAAGTGGCTCCAGGTAGCGAAGTGAAATAAGTGCTAAATGAGGAATGAGGAATGAAGAATGAAGAACTAAGATTTAAAGATGAAGAACAGCCTGATGAAAATTCTTCATTTCCCGAGCATAGCAAAGGGACTCTTCATTCTTCATTAAAAGAAAAGACAGCCAAAGGACTCTTTTGGGGAGGTGTGAGCAACGGTGTACAACAGTTGCTCAACCTCTTTTTTGGCATCTTCTTGGCACGTCTGCTCACTCCTGCCGACTATGGGATGGTCGGAATGTTGACTATCTTTTCGGCAATGGCCTCCATCCTGCAAGAAGGAGGATTCATTTCTGCCTTGACCAACCGCAAGACCACCGAGCACAAAGACTACAATGCCGTCTTTTGGTTCAGCACATTGATGGGTATCAGTCTCTATACCCTATTATATATGGCTGCACCCTACATTGCCGAGTTCTATCGACAACCCGAGCTGACCGCTTTGGCCCGTTTGTCTTTTCTTGGATTCCTGATATCCAGCACCAATGTAGCTCCACGCGCCTTTCTGTTCAAGCATCTGAAGACCAAGGAAAACGCCATCATTTCCTTTGTATCATTGACCCTGTCTGGCATCATAGGCATCACATTGGCTTTCTACGGATTCGCTTATTGGGGCATTGCTATACAGAGCATTGCATACATCGCTTCTATGACAGTCCTGAGTTACCGATTCTCTGGATGGCGGCCGTCTTGGCATATCGACTTCACCCCTATCCGGGAAATGATAGGATACAGCAGCAAGCTGATTGCTACGCATACTTTCCACATCATCAACGCCAACCTGTTCTCTGTTATATTAGGTAAATTTTACACCGAAAAAGAGGTGGGATTCTTCAACCAAGCCAACAAATGGAATACAATGGGCTATACCACCATCAACGGAATGATGACCGGTGTGGCACAGCCTGTGCTCTCCACCCTTTCCGAAGATAGGAACTACCAGTTGAAGGCACTCCGCAAGATGCTTCGGTTCACCGCTTTTGTCTCGTTCCCCGCTATGTTCGGTTTGAGCCTTACCGCTCCCGAACTGATAACACTGACCATTACAGACAAATGGTTGCCCAGTGCACAGATTATGCAGGTTCTTTGCGTCGGAGGCGCTTTCTTGCCCATCAGCAACTTATTTTCCCAGCTGCTCCTAAGCCGTGGACATTCATCCACCTATATGTGGTGCACCATCGCACTCAGCACCCTGCAACTGGCAGCAGCGATCTTGATGTATCCACAAGGGCTTCAACCGATGCTCTATACATTTGTAGGTATCCACATCAGCTGGACAGGAGTTTGGCTATACTTTGTCCACCGTGAAATCGGGCTGACATTCCTGGCCTGGCTGAAAGACATCGGCCCCTACTTGCTATTGAGCAGTACGTTGGTCATAGCAGCAAAAATGAGTACGGAACACATCGAAACAACAAGCATCCGGTTACTGTGCAAGATAGGCGGAGTAGGCAGCTTGTACATCCTCATCCTTTGGGCATTGAAGTCCGTAATTCTACAAGAGACCGTATCTTTTTTCCTAAACAAAAAGAAATGAAGCAAAGCCGATGAAAGTACTGATAATCATTGTATCATATAACTTCGAACGCTGGATAGACCGATGTTTGGGAAGTCTGCGGAAGTCGGAGACTCACGCAGATGTCGTGGTCATCGACAATGCGTCACAAGACCAGACCGTACAACGTATCCGCCAAGATTACCCTGAAGTACGCCTCGTGGAAACCGGTGCAAACTTAGGATTCGGACGCGCCAACAATATCGGTATGCAAATGGCCATTCAGGAAGGATACGAGGCTGTATTCCTACTTAACCAAGATGCGTGGATAGAACCCGACACGCTCGACAAGCTGGTTGTACTGGCCCAAAAGCATCCGGAGTTCGGCCTCTTTTCTCCTGTTCACCTTACCGGCAAGGGAGACAAACTGGATCCAGGATTCAGCCATTACTCTCAGGTGAAGGAAAAGAAACAGCTCCCCTCAAACGATAT
>JAFQBF010000079.1 GCA_017416735.1 Bacteroidaceae bacterium
AAGGAAGCCCAACAGAAGCGTGATGATGCCAACTTCAAGAAGAGCGAATCCGATGACTTGACCAACATGCAGATTGGAATTTACGGTTACAAGGGACACATCCACTTCCAGACAGCTGCTTGCATCAACGATGAGTTGGATGAAATCAAGTCACGCAACCTTCCGAAGACCGAAGTGTTCACCGTCATTGCCGAGCTGATTGACAAGTACATCCATCAGAATTATCGTCTCTACCCATGCAACTATATTGCCATGGATGCATTGAACGGTGACAGTAAATTTGCCGACAAGTACACCGAGGAAGACAAGGCACAATTCGAAGGCTACTTGGCCAAGCAGTTGGAAAAGATAGACCTCCCGAACAAGGATATGGACTTCTTGCGCCACTACATGCTCACCATGTATGCCAACCCGGCCATCAACCATCTGAAAGCCATCGAAGCATGAGATTGCTTTTGACACTTCCTTTCATTCTCTTCGCCGCAATGTTCTTGACAGCCTGCGGCGAAGACGAATATGTATTCCCTAACCTCGTTACCGAAATGACTTGCCTGAAGACCAATTCGGAAGGCATCGGTACGGAAATCGTCACCGACGACGGGACTGTATGGCATTTGCAGGAAGGCAACCGACCGGACAGCTTGACTGCCGACTCCACCTATCGGGCCATCAGCCGGTTCGCTCCAATCAGTGAAACTGAGGCCGAAGTTTATTCATTCTTGAAAGTCATCGCACCGCTTCCTAAGCCGGAGAGGGAATACGAGAGCACTCGCACCGACCCTGTAAGCCTACAGAGTATCTGGCGAAGCGGCGACTACCTCAATATGGTTCTGCAAGTTTTGGTCAAGGACCAGGAACACGACCTCTCCTTCATCGAAACTGCACTGAGAACCAATGAGACCAACAGAAAACAAACGTTGATGCTCACACTTTATCACGACCGGAAAGGCGATGTGGAAGGATTCTATCAGAAGTTCTACCTTTCTGTTCCCCTTTGGCATTATAAAGGAATACTGAACAAAGGCGATACCATTGTGTTCCAACTGAACACCTACAAGGAAGGAGTCATCCAACGTACATTTACTTATTAACTCATTAGCCATATGATTAAAACAATTTATATGATATTCTTTGCCTGTGTCTTCTCCTTAGGTTTATGGGCTTGTACAGGCAAACAGAAAGTGGAATACAAGAACCTCAGTTCCGCCCAATTCGAGGAACTGATCAAGAACCCGAACATACAGTTGGTGGATGTCCGCACCTTGGCCGAACATATGGAAGGCCACATCCCGGGCAGCCTCAACATCAATGTGAAGGATGAACAATTCTCCAGCTGTGCCGATGATTTGTTGGACAAGGGAAAAGACGTTGCCGTCTATTGTCGGAGCGGACGCCGCAGCCGCACCGCTGCCGAACTGCTCGTCAAGAAAGGCTTCAAGGTCTATAATCTCGACAAGGGGATTCTGAACTGGATGGAAGAAGGACGGGAGATTGAGAAATGACAAAGGGCGCGAATGCGCCCTTTGTCATTACACTTTTTCCGTAACGCAAATTACGCAATTATAATTGAGATATGCAAGTGTTCGGACAAGAATAACTGAAAACGTCAGCGCGAAATAAAAAATCGCCTTCGCGATTTTTTATTTCGCGCTGACGTATGATGCTATCAAATCCTTCGCGTTGCTCCAGGATGACGACCCTAAAAAGGTATGAAATCACATGTCACTCATTGCACAACAGATGTAACTTACTGATTATCAAGACAGCCCCGTGTAATGACAAAAAAAACGACATGTCACCGATGTCACTCAAATAACAAAAGTGACATCAGTGACATAAGAAATACAAGCACATTGCACTGGGAGATATTGATATTCAATGGATTAAGATACTCGTGCAATGAGTGACATCTGTTTTCAAACCTTTTTTAATTCTGCCCCAATTTGGGGGCAGAACCGTTATGCCAGTCAGAATGATTTTATTTCAAATCCTGCAACAATCTCTTCAATACCACCGTAGCCGAAATTTCACGGTTGGCAGCTTCAGGGATGACGAGCGAAGTCGGCGCTTCAATCACATCATCGGTTACAATCATATTGCGACGAACAGGAAGACAGTGCATAAAGTGGGCATTGTTGGTCACCGCCATATGGGCTGCATCTACCGTCCAACCCATATCCTTGCAGAGAATCTTTCCATAGTCCTCGGGGCGGGTGACACCCGGACAAGCCCAGTTCTTGGCATAGATGAAATCGGCTCCTTCGAAAGCCTTCATCTGATTGTATTCCACCTTGGCACCACGCACGAAAGCAGGGTCGAGTTCATAGCCTTCGGGATGGGTAATCACGAAATCCACATCGGCTTCGTTCATAAAGTCGGCGAAAGAATTAGGTACGGCTTGCGGAAGCGCCTTGGGATGCGGTGCCCAAGTCAGAACCACCTTCGGACGGTCCTTCTTCTTGTATTCCTCGATGGTAATGAGGTCGGCAAAGGCCTGCAACGGATGCCCGGTAGCAGCTTCCATCGAGAAGACCGGCTTGCCCGAATACTTGATGAACTGGTTGAGAATCTTTTCGGTATAGTCGTCCTCGCGGTTTTCGAAGTGAGCGAACGAACGCACACCGATGATGTCGCAATACGATGCCATCACGGGGATAGCTTCCAGGAGGTGTTCGCTCTTGTCACCGTCCATAATGACGCCACGTTCGGTTTCCAGCTTCCAGGCACCTTGGTTCACATCGAGGACTATCACGTCCATACCGAGGTTACGGGCGGCCTTCTGAGTACTGAGACGAGTACGGAGGCTGTTGTTGAAGAATATCAGCAAGCAGGTCTTGTGCTTGCCCAACGATTCATACTTATAGCGGTCTTGCTTGATTTCGAACGCTTCCTGAAGGGCGGTCTTCAAATCGCCCAAATCGAATACATTTCTGTAGTATCTCATTTGATTTATGATTTATGTTTTTTGATTTATTTTCTTGTTTGTCCCTCTCCACGAATCACCCACTTGTAAGTGTTCAGTTCCTCCAACCCCATCGGGCCACGGGCGTGAAGCTTCTGCGTGCTGATGCCGATTTCCGCTCCCAAACCGAACTCACCGCCATCGGTGAAAGCCGTCGGCACGTTGACATACACGCAAGCGGCATCGACCGCCCTTGTAAAGTATTCCGCCACTTCCGCCTTTTCGGTGATGATACATTCGCTATGCCCCGAGCCATACACGGCAATGTGGTCAACGGCGCCTTGCAGGGACGTGGAGGTACAGATGGACATCTTGTAATCCAGGTATTCCGTACCATAATCCTGTTCGGTAGCGTGCATCAGCAACTCCGCCGGATAGCTTTCCTTCAAGGCTTCGTACGCCAAGGTGTCGGCATAAATCGTTACACTGAAGTCCGCCAACGGTTTGCAGAGTTCCGGCAAGTCCTTCAAGCGTTCCCAATGTACCAAGAGGCAGTCGAGGGCATTGCACACGCTCACCCGCCGGGTCTTGGCATTCGTGACAATGGCCTTTCCTTTCGCTATGTCGCCGAACTCGTCGAAGTAGGTATGGCACACGCCGGCACCCGTTTCGATGACCGGAATCTTGGCATTCTCACGAACGAAATCAATCAAGCCACGACCTCCGCGAGGAATCAGCAAATCCACCCATCCACGGGCATTCAGCAACTCGGCAGTAGCGTCGTGACCGGCCGGAAGCAGAGCCACTATATCGGGATTGAAGAAGCACTGAATCAACACATTGCGTATGATTTCCACAATCGCCCGGTTGGTACAGTCAGCATCGCTTCCGCCCTTCAAGATACAGGCATTGCCACTCTTCAGACAGAGCGAGAATACATCGAGCGTCACATTGGGACGGGCTTCGTAGATAATGCCAATCACGCCGAACGGCACACTGACCTTGCTGAGCTTCATCCCGTTGGGACGGACAGTTTCACCCATCACTCTCCCGACCGGCGAAGGCAGCAATGCCACGTTACGGATACCTTCGGCAATGTCGTAGATACGCTCTTCGGTCAGTTTCAAGCGGTCGTACTTCGGATTGTTCACATCCATCCGGGCCAGGTCATCGGCATTGGCCGCCAATATCTGTTGGGTATTGGTTTCGGTGGCATCGGCCAACATCAGCAATACCTGATTAATCTTGTCCACTCCGCAAGTCACCAGCGAACGGCTGGCTTCGCGGACATTCTTGAAAATTTCTGTCATTTCTCCCATACTCACTCCAAATATAAATAATCGTAATGCACCAGGGGCTTCTGTCCGTGCTTGCCCAGCATTGTCCGGGCCTCCTTTGAGTCAAAAGCCACACGGCCTACTCCTATCGGCATCCCTTCGTGATTCATTATCTTTACAATATCATCTTTCTCGAACTCCCCTTCGATACGGATTACTCCTACCGGAAGCACACTCACCGCCCGGTCGCCCTTCAACACTTCCACGGCTTTAGCATTCAGATGGAGTTCACCTTTCGCAAAACCGCCGCTATGGGCAATCCATTTCTTCACGCTCGACACCTCGCCTTGCGAAGGCACAAAACGGGTACACACCGTGGTTTCGGGATGTTGCAGCAATTCGAGCAAGACATTGTCCTTCTTTCCGTTGGCTATGACGACTTCAATCCCTTCATCGGCCACCTTGCGGGCAATGGTAGTCTTGGTCAACATCCCTCCCCGTCCGAAACCCGACTTCTCGGTTTGGATATAATCCGACAAATCCTTACCTGGCTCCACTTCCCGAATCACCTCCGTACCCGGTGTAGTTGGCGAACCATTATAGATACCATCTATATTGCTAAGGATGATGAGTGCCTGCACATCCATCATTGCCGCAATCATTCCTGAAAGTTCATCGTTATCCGTAAACATCAGTTCGGTGACAGAAACGGTATCATTCTCGTTCACGATAGGAATAACTCCGTTTTCCAGCATCACCATCATACAGTTCCGTTGGTTCAGGTAATGCCGACGGGTGCTGAAGTTCTCCTTCATAGTCAACACCTGCCCCACCGCTATGCCGTGGTCACGAAAGAGTTCGTAATACCGGTTGATAAGTTTAGCCTGACCTACCGCTGAAAAGAGTTGCCGTTGATCCACGCTATCCAGTTTCTTGGAAGGCCGGATTTCGC
>JAFQBF010000080.1 GCA_017416735.1 Bacteroidaceae bacterium
ACTATCAACTAAAAAGAAATTCAGGTGGCTATAGCACAAGGGTTCCACCTCTTCCCATTCCGAACAGAGAAGTTAAGCCTTGTCACGCCGATGGTACTGCGTTTGTGGGAGAGTAGGTAGCCGCCGTTTTTACAGAAGCCTCCGATACAGCAATGTATCGGAGGCTTTTTTGTGTATATAGGTTGATGATTCCGTGAATTTATAAGGAAACCCGTGGATTCGATAAGAAAATGTAGGTTATTCCAAGAAAAAAGTTATAAATTATTTTGTTGGTATTGAATAAACGATTACATTTGCATCGTTCAAATTAAAAATAAGAAAAATGAATCAACAGTATCTACATATTTTGCTATCTGGTATTATTATTCTATTGGCGACGTCAGTAGGAAGTGAGTCTTGTATATGTTAGTATGTAGTCTTTGAATGATATATAGAGCCTTTCTCACTTCCTGGTGTGAAAGGTTTTTTATTTGGAAATAATTAGAAAATAGAATAAACTGAAAGTTATGAGTGACAGATTATTTATTTTTGATACCACTCTGAGAGACGGCGAACAGGTGCCGGGGTGTCAGTTGAATACGGTAGAAAAAATTCAGGTAGCTAAGCAATTGGAAGCTTTGGGCGTAGATGTGATTGAGGCGGGTTTCCCTATTTCAAGTCCAGGTGATTTTAATTCGGTGGTTGAAATTTCGAAGGCTGTAACTTGGCCGACCATTTGTGCTTTGACACGTGCCATTGAACGTGATATTGATGTGGCTGCACAGGCTTTGCGCTTTGCCAAACGTAAGCGTATCCATACGGGTATTGGAACATCGGATGCACACATTCGCTACAAATTCAATTCCAGTCGCGAAGAAATTATCGAACGGGCAGTGGCAGCTGTACGCTATGCACGTCGATATACGGATGATGTGGAGTTTTATGCCGAAGATGCAGGTCGGACAGACAATGAATATTTGGCACGCGTAGTGGAAGCGGTGATTTATGCCGGTGCTACCGTGGTGAATATCCCGGATACGACAGGGTATTGTCTTCCGACTGAATATGGTGAGAAAATCAAATACTTGATGGAACATGTGGACAATATTGATAGAGCGATTATTTCTACTCATTGTCACAATGATTTGGGCTTGGCAACTGCCAATACCATTGCAGGGGTATTGAATGGTGCCCGTCAGGTTGAAGTGACTATGAATGGTATCGGTGAACGTGCGGGTAATACTTCATTGGAAGAAGTAGCCATGATTATTAAGAGCCATAAAACCATTGATATTGAAACCAATATCAACACGCATAAGATTTATCCGACCAGTCGAATTGTATCCAGTTTGATGAATATGCCGGTTCAGCCGAACAAGGCGATTGTAGGTCGAAATGCCTTTGCCCATTCATCGGGTATTCATCAGGATGGTGTACTGAAGAATGTGCAGACCTACGAAATCATCGACCCGAAGGATGTGGGTATTGACGATAGTGCTATCGTTTTGACTGCCCGTAGCGGTCGTGCTGCCTTGAAACATCGTCTTCACATACTGGGTGTAGAAATGGACCAGGACAAGCTTGATAAGGTGTACGAAGATTTCTTGAAGTTGGCTGACAAGAAGAAGGATATTACGGATGACGATATTTTGGTATTGGCCGGTGCAGACAGAAACGACAATCACCACATCAAGTTGGAATTCTTGCAAGTAACCAGTGGTGTAGGAGTTCGATCGGTAGCAAGCTTGGGCTTGAACATTGCTGGTGAACGTTTCGAGTCGGCTGCCAGTGGTAATGGTCCGGTGGATGCAGCCATCAAGGCTCTGAAGAAGATCATTGACCGCCATATGGAACTGAAGGAATTTACTATCCAAGCCATCAGCAAGGGTTCGGACGATATGGGTAAGGTTCATATGCAGGTGGAATATGATGGTCAGATGTATTATGGCTTCGGTGCGAATACCGATATCATTGCCGCTTCCGTAGAGGCATACATCGACTGTATCAACAAGTTTAAAAGATAAATAGTTAAAGTTAAAAAGATTGTTATGGCAAATACATTGTTTGATAAAATATGGGATGCTCACGTGGTGCAGCAAGTGGAGGACGGTCCAACCCAACTTTACATTGACCGCCTCTACTGCCACGAAGTGACCAGTCCGCAGGCATTTGCTGGGATGCGTGCCCGTGGATTGAAATGTTACCGTCCCGATCATATCTATTGTATGCCGGACCATAATACGCCGACACACGATCAGGACAAGCCGATAGAAGACCCGGTATCCAAGACACAGGTGGATACGTTGGAACAGAATGCGAAGGATTTCGGATTGAATTACTTCGGCATGATGCATCCGAAGAATGGCATTATTCACGTAGTAGGACCGGAAAGAGGTTTGACACTTCCGGGGATGACCATTGTTTGTGGTGACTCTCATACTTCAACGCATGGAGCAATGGGTGCAGTGGCTTTCGGTATCGGTACCAGTGAAGTGGAAATGGTTTTGGCTTCGCAATGTATCTTGCAGGCTCGTCCGAAGACGATGCGTATCACCATCGATGGTGAATTGGGTAAGGGCGTAACTGCCAAGGATATGGCTCTCTACATGATGTCGAAGATGACGACCAGCGGTGCGACGGGTTATTTTGTGGAATATGCGGGGGCGGCAGTACGAAACTTGAGCATGGAAGGTCGTTTGACACTTTGTAATTTGAGTATCGAAATGGGTGCCCGTGGTGGTATGGTGGCACCGGATGAAACGACTTTTGAATATATAAAAGGGAGAGAATATGCACCGAAAGGTGAAGCATGGGACAAAGCTTTGGCATACTGGAAGACGCTGAAGAGCGATGACGATGCCGTGTTCGACAAGGAAGTGCGTTACGATGCAGCCGATATCCAGCCGATGATTACTTACGGAACCAATCCGGGTATGGGGATGGGTATCACGGAACTGATTCCGCAGAGCGATGGAACGGCTTCTTTCGAGAAGTCCCTGAATTACATGGGTTTTCAAGCAGGTGAAGGTTTGTTGGGTAAAAAGATAGATTATGTTTTCTTGGGTGCATGTACCAACGGTCGCATTGAGGACTTCCGTGCGTTTGCTTCCATTGTGAGGGGGCGTAAGAAGGCCGAAAATGTGATTGCTTGGTTGGTACCGGGTTCTTGGATGGTGGATGCACAAATTCGCGAGGAAGGATTGGACAAGGTATTGGCAGAAGCGGGTTTTGCTATTCGTCAACCAGGATGTTCGGCTTGCTTGGCGATGAACGACGACAAGATTCCGGCAGGCAAGTATTCGGTTTCGACTTCTAACCGAAATTTCGAGGGACGTCAAGGACCGGGTGCCCGTACCTTGTTGGCCAGTCCGTTGACAGCTGCTGCGGCTGCCATTACGGGAGTGATAACAGATCCAAGAGAGTTCATGTAAAAATCAGTAGGTATGAAACAGAAATTTAATATCATAACCAGCACTTGTGTGCCATTGCCGTTGGAAAATGTGGACACAGACCAGATTATTCCAGCTCGTTTTCTGAAAGCTACTACCCGTGAAGAAAAGTTCTTCGGTGATAATTTGTTCCGTGATTGGCGTTATCATCCGGATGGGACCTTGAATGAAGACTTCGTATTGAACAATCCGATGTATGGTGGAGAAATCTTGGTGGCAGGGAAGAACTTTGGTTCAGGAAGTAGCCGTGAACATGCTGCATGGGCGATTGCCGGATATGGTTTCCGGGTCGTGGTTAGTAGTTTCTTTGCTGATATTCATAAGAACAATGAGTTGAATAATTTTGTGCTGCCGGTAGTGGTGAGCGAAGCCTTTCTGAAGGAACTGTTCGACTCCATTGAAACTGACCCCAAGATGCAGGTAGAGGTGAACTTGCCGGAACAGACCATCACGAACAAGGCGACCGGAAAGAGTGAACATTTTGAAATCAATGGTTACAAGAAGCATTGTCTGATGAATGGATTGGATGATATCGATTTCTTAGTGGCCAACAAAGATAAGATAGAAGCATGGGAGAACGCGTCAAAGTAGAAATTATGGACACGACACTCCGCGATGGTGAACAGACCAGCGGAGTATCCTTTGTGCCCCATGAAAAGTTGATGATTGCCCGT